>JBKUMA010000069.1:0-7412 GCA_046955055.1 Candidatus Gastranaerophilaceae bacterium | reverse complement strand
CAGTTAGGTTCTGTGGATAAGGAATATTCAACTGCTATGGAAGTCGCATTCGGCGGAAGGATGGCACACGTAGTTGTAGATGATGAACACGTTGCTTCTGTTGCAATTGAATTATTAAAATCATCAGGTGCAGGTCGTGCAACATTTATTCCGTTAAACAAAGTTATCAAAGCTCCAACAAGACTTTCACTACCTAAAGACAAAGGAGTAATTGATTTTGCGATTAACCTAGTTGATTTCGAAGATGAATATTTAAACGCATTTTATTATGCAGTCGGCGATACGCTGGTTGTTGAGGATATGGAAGCTGCTAAAAAACTTATAGGTAAATACAGAATGGTAACTCTTTCTGGCGAATTATTTGAAAAATCAGGTTCCATGACCGGCGGTTCAATGCGTCGTTCAGGTTTAAGCTTTAGCCAGAACGATGATGATGAATTGAACAAATTCAAAGATCGTTTGAAAGAAATGGAGCAAAAGCTTGGTTCTTTAGAAAATAAAAAGAAATCATTAGAAGAAAAACTTGAAGACGTTAGAAGCAAATATTCAGATTCTATGAGCGAATTCTCTAAGTCAAAAGTAGAACTTGACAATATGAACAGAAACTATGAAAACAGTGAAAATATTTTAAAAGAAAAAGCTGATTTCATAACTGTTACAGAGCCCAAAATCACAGAATTAAACAAAAAACTTGATAAATTGGAAGAAGATAACGTAAAAATTTACGATAAAATGGCAGTTTGTCAGGAAGAAATCGAAGAAGTTGAAAAGCTTATTAATGATAAAGACTTAAAAGATTTAAAAGAAAAAACAGAAGGTGTTGAATTTGAGATTAAACGTCTTCAAACAAATCTTATGAATGCTCAGAACGACAAAAACGAACTTAACAGACAGATTTCTTTCCACCAAAACCTTATAGAAACCAAAGAAGAAGAAATCGTAAACATTGAGCACAACAACGTAAAACTTGAAGAAGATAAAACGCGTTATAAAAATGACATTGTTGAATTGAACAAGAAAATGGAAGTTTTGCATGAACAAATTGTCCAAATTGAAGAAAAATTAGGAAAACTTTTAAAAGAACGCGACGAAATTAATGCTGATTTAATTGAACTTGAAAAGCAAAAACACATTAGAGTTGCTGACATTGAAAGAATTGCAGAACAAATAGAGTCATTTAAATCACGCAGACGTGAACTTGAACCTCAATTGGAAACAGCAAGACAAGAACTTGAAGAATCAGGCGTTGAAGTTGCGAAACTTGAACCAATACAAATTTCCATAGAAGAAATTACATCCAAAATACAGCGTTTAGAAAAACGTATGGCAGAACTAGGAGATGTAAACATGAGAGCTTTAGCAGCTTATGATGAAGTTCTTGCACGTCAATCTGAATTAAAACAGCAGATTGAAACACTTTCTAAGGAAAGAAAAGAAATTTTGGACAGAATGCAAGGCTACGAACAACTTAAAAAAGAAACATTTATGAAAACTTACAACAACATAAATGAAAACTTTAAAGAAGTGTTCCATCGTTTGTCAGAGGGTGAAGGAGAATTAAAGCTTGAATGTCCTGAGGATCCGCTATCAGGCGGTATGACAATTGAAGCACAGCCACGCGACAAAAAATTACAAAGACTTGAAAGTATGTCAGGCGGCGAAAAATCGCTTACAGCTTTAGCTTTTGTATTTGCTATACAAAGATATATGCCGTCACCTTTTTATGCATTTGACGAGGTTGATGCAAGTTTAGACACAATGAACGTTGAACGTATCGCCCAAATGGTACAGAACCAATCAAAAGATACGCAATTTATAGTAGTTAGTCACAGAAAACCTATGATAGAATCTGCTAATAGGACAATTGGTGTAACTCAAAAAGAAAAAGGCATAACAAGGGTAACAGGTATCAAATTAAGGGACGAAGTTGAAGTATGATTAACGAAGCAGCATTAAATTATAATATAGATTTACCTGATTTAGGGCTTGCAGAAGGTGCCAAAAGTAAAAGTGAAGGCATTGGTATTCTTGTTGATATGGCTAAAGCCGGCAAAATCGACCCTTGGAACATTGATATTGTTGATGTTACTGACAAATACCTTGCACATATATGCGAAATGAAATCGCAAAACCTTAGATTAACCGGCAGAACATTTCTTTTTGCGGCTGTACTTTTAAAATTAAAGTCTAATGTGCTTGAAGGTTTAGATGTAATGCAGTTTGAAAGTTACGACCCTGCTGATGACCTTCAATACGATGATGATGGCTTTATAGTTGATTACGGCGAAGATGATTATGTGCCGACAAACAACGTAATCTCAATTGACGAAGTTTTACAACGAAGAACAAGCGTAAGATTAAACCATAATCGTGTTGTTACTTTGAAAGACTTAATAAGACAATTAGAGTTTTATGAGAAATTAGAACAAAAACAGTCTTTGAAAAGTGCTCATGAACGTGCAAAAAGACGTGTTCAATCATACTCAAGGCTGAGTGCCGATGATATCGTTAACCTTGCACACGAAGAATATATTGAAACTTGTGTCTTAAAATTAAAAGAAAATTTAGCACAAATTTTTACTAAAAATGAAAAAATAGAATTAAATGAATTAACATTGTTAGGAATGGATAAAATCAGTGCTTATATTGCATTGCTGTTCTTAACTGCAGAAACTGATTATGATTTAAAACAAGATGAATTTTACTCTGATTTATATGTAGTAAAATATGAAAAAGATGAGGATTTAACAGATGAATATAGAACAGTTGAAGTCTAGAATTGAAGCTGTTTTATTTATCACAGCCAGGGCAATTTCTTTAGACGAAATAGCAACAATATTAGATGAAGAAACAGAAACTATTGAAGAGGCAATCTTAGAACTTATTATGGATTATTCATCACGCGACGGTGCTCTAGAAATTGATGATGAAAACGGCTATATTATTCAGGTCAAAGAAGAACATATGGATTTAGTAGAGCTTCTATGTCCTGTAGATTTGAAACCTTCTGTTTTAAGAACACTTTCTGTTATTGCATTAAAAGAACCTATCAGACAAACAGATTTAAAAGAACTACGCGGTTCTACTGCATATGAACACGTACAAGAATTAGTTGACAAGGGATTAATCTCTAAAACAAGGGATAAAAACGGAAGAAGTTTTAACCTAAAAACTACGCCGAAATTTAAAGAATACTTTAAATTAAAGGGCGATACCCGTTCTCTTGCTAAAATTTTAGAGCTGGACAAGGGTATTAAAGATAATGAAACGTCAAATCAGCCGGGATAGGCTTGTAACAATTATCATATGTATAAGTGTGATTATTTTTGGTGTTTTTGTTAAAACTGCACCTGTTTTTTACTATTATCAAGGCAAAAGTTTGCTCAAAAACAATAATTATGCTAAAGCAAGAAATAGCCTTAGAAAGGCTTATTTTTTCAATGGACATGACAAAGATATAAGATACTACTACGTCCAATCATTAATTAACCTTAAACCTGATGAAGATGTTCAAAAAGAAGTATTTGAACTTGCAACAAGCAACCAAGAAGACAGTGCACAGCAAGCCGCATTAAATCAAGTATCAGAATGGCGTAACAATATTATTACAAGAATCGGAGATAATTACATAGAGCAGGCTCCATACGAAAAAGGCATTGTTAGATGGGACAGAAAAAAATTCCCTCTAAAAATCAACATATCTGATGAAAGCGGCAAAACTCTGCCATCTTATTATCAAGAAGAAATTATTAATGCCTTCTCACAATGGCAGACTTCATGCAAATTTTTAAAATTCGTTACAGTTAATGATTCAAATAGTTCAGATATACAAGTTAAAATTTCTCCGCTACCGCCGGATGTTTGTTCAGGCAACGTTTGTAAGTATGTTGTCGGCTTTACAAACCCGACTATTGAGGGTAATCTTTTGAAGAAAATGACAATTACGCTTTATTCAACTGACCCTCATGGCAATTTTTTCTCTGATAAAGAACTATATAACACTATTTTACATGAAATAGGACACGCATTAGGTATAATGGGACACAGCTACAGTTCTGAAGATTTAATGTACATGTCAACAGACAACAACAATAGCTTTTATGCTCCATACAGAAGTTCATTTCAATATCTTTCATCAAAAGACATTAATACTTTGAAGCTTCTTTATAAAATGATACCTAATATTACTAACACACCACTTGAAGAATTTAAAACAAGAAATTTAATTTATCCGCCTATTATTTTAGGAACAAGCAAACAAATTAACAGCAGAAAATTAAAAGAAGCTTTAAACTATATTAAAAAGGCTCCGGATTTATCAGGCGGTTATGTTGACTTGGCTGTTGCATATGCTGAGTCAAACAGAAACAATGATGCGTTAAAAGCACTTAATAAAGCATTAGAATTGTCTAAAACAAATGATGAAAAATATATTGCATTATACAATATTGCTGTATTAAATATGAACACTGGCAACCTTGATACTGCATTGCAAAATGCACAGCTTGCTAAAGAAATCTCAGACAGCGGAGAGGTTCAGGAGTTAATATCAAATATAAAACACGCTTCAAAATCAAAAATAAAACCATTTAAAACAAATTTAATTAAAAATTAATTAGCAAAAATTTTTTTTACGAGTTTTAATAAAAATAAAAAAGGTGTTTAATTATGATTTCTGCAGTAAATAGTAATGTAACTTACCGTCCATCTTTTACAAGTGTCGTTCCAATACGTGTGTTTATAGACGGAATGGAAACGTTTAATCAAAAAATGATAAAATCTGCTTGCAGACAATTGACCTCAACGCTTGCAGGCCCGGCTAAAAAGAACGGTAAAAACTTTGATATAATAAGAGAATTTGCAAAATTCGATCCTGATTATAAATTGGAATTAGGGTACCATGGTTATCCTAAAAAGTGGAATCAAAAAACTGTCCAGCCATCAGATTATTTCAGATGTATTGCTGATAATGACAAAAGTTATCTGTTTACTGGACTTCAGGCAGAAAAATTAAAAGACCTTGGCAAAGCAGTAGGCGATGAACAGCAAGCCTGCAAAGCAAGAAAACTTGTGACAAGTTTCGATTTACAGGTTGCAAAAAAGAACTACGGTTTTACGATTGCTAACTACTTGCGTTCAACAAAATTAAGATTAACAGAAGCCTTTGACAGATTAACCAAAGAGAAATCAGGCTCTCCAGTAGAATTAAATATTAATATGTCAAGCAACGGAAAATACGGTTTAACAACATTCAAAATGCAACTTGACAACATAAAATTTTTAAAGGCATCTACTTAACAAAAACTTCATAAACTCTTTATTTAAGCATTTGTTTAAGGTATATTTAATTGGTTGAGATAAAATATTGGAGATATGAAATGTATAATGTAGCGATTATCGGAGCAGGCCCTGCAGGTATTTTTGCGGCTCTGGAAATTACTAAGTTGAAACCTGATTGGAAAGTAATTCTTGTTGAAAAAGGTCAAAAGATAGAAAAAAGAAAATGCTTACTTCGTGAAGGTTATGAAAAATGTCCTTCTTGCAAAAAGTGCGGACTTTTATGCGGCTGGGGCGGAGCAGGAGCTTTTTCTGATGGCAAACTTACATTGACTCCAGACGTTGGCGGACACCTTGTTGATTACATGAAACGTGATAAGGTTGAAGAGCTGATTGATTACGCAGACAGTTTGTACCTTGATTTCGGAGCTACTGACGAAGTTTTCGGAACTGATATGCAGATATTCAGAGAACTTGAAAGACAAGCAGCTCTTGCTGAATTAAAACTTGTTCATTCTCCTGTCAGACACTTAGGTACAGAAAGAAGTCTTGACGTTTTGAAAAACATGCAGGATTATTTGGATGAAAGAATTACAATTTTAAATAATGTTTCAGCCCAATCTTTAATAGTTGAATGTGAACAGGTAAAAGGTATTGTTCTAGATAACGGCGAAACAATTTGTGCTGAATACACAATTATAGCACCGGGTAGAGAAGGTGCAGACTGGCTTACAAAAGAATTCGCAAAAAATAAAATCGGTATGGTTAACAATGCTGTAGATGTTGGTGTTCGTGTAGAACTTCCTGCCCCTGTGTTTGAACCGTTAACAGATAAGTTATATGAATCAAAACTAATTTATCATTCACCTACATTTGGTGACGAAGTCAGAACATTCTGTATGAACCCTAACGGTGAAGTTGTTCAAGAAAATTATAACGGTATTTCTACAGTTAACGGACACAGTTATGCAGAAAAAACAACTAACAATACAAACTTTGCATTACTTGTAAGTGAAAAATTTACTGAACCGTTTAAAGAACCTATCCAATACGGACAACATATTGCAAGCCTTGCAAATATGCTTGCTGGAGGTATATTAGTACAGCGTTTCGGAGATTTACTTGACGGACGTCGTTCAACTCCGGATAGAATTAATTCAAGTATAATAAAACCGACTTTAACTTGTGCAACACCTGGTGATTTGAGTCTTGTAATTCCATACAGACAAATGACAAGCATTATCGAAATGCTTCATGCTCTTGATAAAGTTTGTCCTGGTACTGCTTCAAGATATACGCTCCTTTACGGTATTGAAGTTAAGTTCTACTCAGCAAGAGTAAAATTAACAAATGAACTTGAAACCGAAGGTGTGAAAAACTTATTCACAATAGGCGACGGTGCCGGTGTAACAAGAGGCTTAATTCAAGCTTCCGCATCCGGTGTACATGTTGCAAGAACAATCTGTGAAAGAGGTTAGAATAAAAAAAGACCGGTTATATACCGGTCTTTTTTTATTAATAATTCATCTTACCCTCAGATATAACTCTATAAGCACAGCTATGACCGGTTTTCGTAACGTCACAAGTGTCTCTGAAATCTTGTGGACCTCCATGACCATTCAATTCATTCGTATAAGGAAGCACTTTACCGTGTGAATTTTTATCCATATACAAGTAAAAAATATCTCTTCCTATTTGGTTCGGTCCTTTCTTTCCATTTACATCAATGGTAAACGCAATATCAGGATGTCCCCACATTACTCCTCCGCCGTTTGCATTTTGTGCAAAACTGATCCCCACATAAACACCATCAGCTAGCAACATGGGGTAAGTACTTGTAAAAATTGTTTGTCCACAAAAGTTTCTAACATTTTCCATGCTGCCATTCAAATATTTAACATTGGCTGCTTTAACACTGCAATCATCATTAATCCCCCATGGATTATAAACACAGTGTTTCGCAACACTTAGATTTTTTTTATAAAGATTTACGATATTATCATTACCAACCCTTGTTGACTCTTGATAATTAGACCAGCTCCAGTTCGCAGGATCACCCTCCTCTTCAATAATTTTGTTGGTAGCATTTTGAATTACTGAATATGTTTTTATTAATCTTTCTGCATAACCTCTGT
>JBKUMA010000068.1:0-7513 GCA_046955055.1 Candidatus Gastranaerophilaceae bacterium | reverse complement strand
ATAGAGATATGCTACATCACAATTATTATACAGTTTTTACAAGAAAAGCATTCACATTGGCTGAGGTGCTAATTACCCTGGGTATTATCGGCGTAGTTGCTGCTATGACCTTATCGCCTTTAATTCAAAAACACAAAGAAAAAACTACAATCGTAAAACTTAAACAAACATTATCATTATTACAAAATGCACTCGTTTATTCAAAAAATGAAAATGGCAATATAGAAGATGCATTGAAACCTATATATGATGACGGTATGTATGACGAAAATTTCCAAAATGATTTCGCACAATATTTTACTAAATATCTTGCTATTGATTCGACCTGTAAGACAAATTGTTTCTCCAGAGAAGTAAAAAATATAAATCGTTTAGCAAATTATATTACATATGCCAATTCTAAAACTTCATATAAACAAGTATTATTAAACAATGGCACAGCACTGCTTTTTAGAGCAATAAGCAAAGACTGCAGTGTTACCAAAGAAGATTATTGGAACATTTGCGGGTATGTTTATGTTGACGTAGATGGTAAAAAGAACGGAAGTACTTTAGGAAAAGATACATTTTTATTTTATATAAAAAGTTATTCCGGTCTTATTCCTGCCGGTATCAGCCAAAATGAAAGTGCTATGGCCTTGTGCTATCAAAATGGTGAAGCATGCACAAATTGGCTCTTGTTAAATGAAAATATGGACTACCTGCACTGTGATGATTTAAGTTGGGACGGAAAAACTGCTTGCAAATAAAATTTTTCTTTTTGTGTTAAAATTTTAATATGGATAAGAAAAATAAAATTAAAATCGGATTAATAGGTTTAGGCACAGTAGGTTCAGGGGTTTATAAAACATTACAAGGTTTCGACAACGTTGAAATTACTAAAATTGCAGTACGTAATATAAACAAACCGCGTAACATTGACGGGTTAGATAATTCTATAATTACTGACGACCCATATAAAGTTGTCTGTGATCCTGATATTGATATTGTTGCAGAATTAGTCGGCGGTCTTGAACCGGCATTTGATTTAATCACAACCGCTATAAAAAACGGCAAGCATATTGTTACTGCCAACAAAGAATTACTTGCCAAAAGAGGTGAAGAATTATTTAATTTTGCAGAAGAACACAATAAAGTAATTCTCTACGAAGCTGCTATAGCAGGCGGTATACCAATTATTATGCCGATAAAAACAATTCTTGCGGGCAACAGCATTAATAAAATAGAAGCTATTCTAAATGGGACTACGAATTATATATTGACTAAAATGGATGTTCAAGGAGCTTCTTATAACGACGTACTGAAAGAAGCACAAGAACTCGGATATGCAGAAGCCGATCCGACCGGTGACGTTGAAGGCTTTGATGCTGCATACAAAGTTGCCACTCTTGCAACAATTGCTTTTAAGAAACGTATTAAAATAGAAAAAGTTTTCAGAGAAGGCATTACAAAAATTCGTGCACAGGATATGAAAGCCGCAAATGATTTGGGCTACAAGATAAAGCTAATCGCATCTGCATATCTTGATGATGCAGGCAGAGCTGATGTTAGAGTTCATCCAATGCTTGTATCCAAAAAATCAACCCTTGCACACATAGATTATGTTACTAACGCTGTTTCACTAAGCGGACACCCGATTGGGGATATAACCTTATCAGGTCCCGGAGCAGGTGAATTCCCTACAGCAAGTTCAGTTGTAGGCGATATTCTTGCAATAGCTGCTGAATTGGGAAAAACTGACTATCTTCTTCCTATGATGAGATGCCAGCACCACGAAACTGCTGAAACAATTAACATATCAGATACGCATAACAAGTATTACTTGTCTATCAACGCTAAAAACAACAAAGGTGTTATCGGAAAAATCGGTACAATCTGTGCTGCTAACGGCATAAGTCTTTCCAGCATAGTACAACGCGGAGTTTCTGACGACAACACTGCTGATATTACAGTTATTACAGAACAAGCACTTGAAAAAGACATGCAAAAAGCTATAAAAGAATTTGAAGAAGATGAATTCATAAACAAGGTCAACAGCCTTATCAGAGTTCAGGTATAAGAAATACAGAGGTAAAAAATGACTTATTATCAAGGTTTAATAAATACATTCAGAGAATATCTTCCGGTATCAGATAAAACTCCGGTTATTACTTTAAATGAAGGTAATACACCTTTAATTAAAGCAGATAATCTTGCAAAAAAAATCGGTCTTGATGCAGAAATTTATTTGAAATTTGAAGGCTCAAATCCGACAGGAAGTTTCAAAGACCGCGGAATGACTATGGCTGTTTCTAAAGCAAAAGAAGCAGGCTCAAATGCTATAATTTGTGCTTCTACAGGAAACACTTCAGCTTCTGCTGCCGCTTACGGTGCAAAAGCAGGTATGAAAACTTTCGTTCTTATTCCAGACGGGTACATAGCACTTGGAAAACTGTCACAAGCTATGATGTACGGGGCTGAAATTATAGCTATTCAAGGCAACTTTGACGTGGCTCTTGAAATGGTTAGAAAAATTTCTGATAATTATCCGATTACACTTGTAAATTCAGTAAATCCATACAGAATTGAAGGACAAAAAACAGGTGCTTTTGAAATCTGTAACGCTTTAGGACAGGCTCCTGATTACCACTTTATTCCAGTAGGAAACGCTGGAAATATAACCGCTTACTGGAAGGGTTATACTGAATTCCATAAGCTTGGCAAAATACCTGCATTACCTAAAATGATGGGATTTGAAGCAGAAGGTGCAGCAGCAATTGTTCGAGGTGAAAGAATTATGAACCCTGAAACTCTTGCAACAGCAATTCGTATAGGAAACCCTGCAAGCTGGAAACAAGCCGAAGCCGCTAGAGATGAAAGCAACGGTATGATTAATTCAGTAACCGATGAAGAAATAGTAAAAGCATACAAACTAATCGCTTCAACAGAGGGAGTTCTTGCAGAACCTGCAAGTGCTGCGTCAGTTGCCGGCCTAATCAAAGTAAAAAACCAGGTCAAAGAAGGCTCAAAAATCGTATGTATATTAACAGGAAACGGCTTAAAAGACCCTGATAACGCTATTAAATACTCTAATGCCGATGTCAAGAAAACATCTTCCGAAATGTCAGACATACTTAGAGCAATGAATATATAAATAAAATATAGCCCTTAACCGATATTTATAATACTTATTTTATTTATCAGTCAAGTCTTCAGTTATAACGCCGCCAGAACCTCTGTTAATTTCGCGTTTAATAGGTTTATCATTTAAATCGTACCAGGTTTTCATTGTTCCGCGTTGAACAGTCTTTTCGATTTGTTCACCTTTTTCGTTATACTTGATTGTTGTTTTAATATCGTCTGGAGAATCTAAAATTTCTTCTAGCGACTTTTGTCCATTGTCATAGTATTCATAGACTTTTTCAGTCTGTTTTACCATTTTAAGGTCATTGTCATAAACATTCATTAATTCATCAGTCATAACCCCTAATTCATCATAATGGTGAACAAGTTCAACTTTAAATCTTCTTATATAATCTTGCCTTAAAACTTCTTTTATATCATAAAATCTTGCAATAACAGTGCCATCGGGACAAGTTTCAATAACAGATGTACCGTTTTCATCTTTTTTTTCGGTTACCTTCGTGCCGTCAGCTTTAAAGTATGTGTTTTCCGGAGGAAGGATATTCCTATTCTCTGCCATATTTCTTTTTAAGAACCCGAATGGTTTCATATGTCCGCCGATATTTTTGTCTTTATCTGTCATAATTTTAATTATAACGGCATTTTTATAATTTTCTTTAGAAAAATCATCTTTTTGGAGTAGGCAAAATTCATGCTATAATTCAGTTATGAAGAAATTCTTATTGCTATGTTTAATTTTTCCATTAACACTTTGCAGCATATCCGCAAGCGAAATTACGGAAGATTACTTTGATATAGCTTCAAATTATTGTATTGAAGGCAATTACAATGAAGCCTTGTCATATTTAAACAAAATATTAGCAATAGAACCTGCGAACTCTAAAGCCAAAGAACTTAAAAGTTCTGTTATTCGGGTAATGAGTCCGACAACTTCATCATACATAAGTGCTCATAACACACAAATAAAACAGACATTTTCATTCAAAAAACAAGGAAATAAATCAAAAGAACTTTCATCATTAATCAATTCTGCAAATTCAGGAAATGTTTGGGGATGTTATTACCTTGCCGAATACTATAGAGAAAACAAAAATTGCGTAAATGCATTATCATATTATCAAAAGACTTTATCTATTAAAAATGATTTCAGTCAATCCTATCTAGGTATGGCACAAACTTATTATGACAACAACAATTTCAATAGTGCTGTTATAAATCTGAACAAATATATTCAGTCAAACCCTCGTTCTGATACAGCTTATGCATTAAAGGCTATGTCAAATTTAAACTTAAACAACACATCTGCCGCACTAAGTGATATTAATATAGCTATAACATTAAATGATGATTTAAGTTACAGACTGATTGAGGCAAAAATTTTATACAAACAAGGGAACTACACTCTTGCAAAAGAAAAACTGGAAAAATTGTCAAAAAACATTAAAACATCAGAAGTTTACAAACTTATGGGGTTATGCGATTACAATACAGGCAATTACACAAACGCTCTGTTAAATCTCGATAAAGCAATCATCCTCTCTGATGAAGACAAAACTTTAAATTCCAGATATAATGAGATAAAAGAAAAGCTGGAAAAAAGATAATGAGACGAACACGTAAAAGAATGGTAAAAAAGGAAGATACAATGACAAGATTTAAAAACTGGTCAATATCAATATTACTCGCTGCTGGAATGCTATGGGGATTACAGTGTTACAGTGCTTCATGCCTGAAATTTGCACAGGTAAGTGATGTACATTTCTTTACCGGCGAAACCAATACTACATTTAAACTGACAGCAGAATCAGGAAAACTTCTTGATGATGCAATTGATCAGATAAATTCAACTCCAAATGTTTCGTTTGTAATGTTTACCGGTGATTTGATTGATAAAGCTTTTGAAAAAGAACTCAATGCTTTTCTTCCGCATGCCGAAAAATTAAAGGCACCATGGTATTTTGCATTCGGAAACCATGACACAATGATAGGCGGCTACTTAACCCCTATTACATATATGGAAATAGTTAAAAAACACAACCCTAATTTTACTTTTGATAAATCATATTACAGCTTTGTTCCGCAAAAAGGATACAAAGCAATCGTACTGGATTCAATAATCAGAGATCATTTAACATCTAACGGAGTTATAGGTAAAGAACAGTTAAACTGGCTTGATAACGAAATTAAAAATTCTCCGAAAGATACAATACTAATCTTTATGCATGTACCTATTGTGGAACCTTTTTCCAGCCCCGGACACAGACTGACTAACGCCGCTGAGGTAGAAGATGTGTTGAATAAATACAACAATCCTATTGCAGTCTTTCAGGGGCACTACCACGGTGCAATGATTAAACAAAAGGGCAATATAGTATATGTAAGTTCTCCCGCCCTTGTATCTTATCCTAATGCATTTAGAATGATAACAATTACCAACACTAAAAACAAAGTTATTTTTGATATACAAATGAAAGAAACACGATTACAAAATTTACAAAAACTTGCGAAATTAATGGTATTTGCCTCATCTGTATACACAGGTGAAGACAGCGATCAAAATGCCGTAATTACTATAAATAAGAGGAAAAAATAATGAGCGGATTCAGTGTAAAATTCAGAGGCGTCAGAGGAAGTTATCCTATTGCAAACAAAGACTTTTTACAGTATGGCGGTAATACTGCCTGTGTTGAAGTTAATGTTAATGGGCATTTAATCATTCTTGATGCAGGAACCGGTCTTATAGATGCCGGTAACGACCTTATGGAAAAATATATTTCTTCAGGAACTTCAACAGAAGAAAGAACTCCAATTAATGCCACTATTTTAATTTCACATATTCATCAAGACCACATTCAAGGTTTTACATTTTTCAGACCGCTTCACATACCATCATCCACAATAAACGTTTTCGGAAATGTTAATTATAACGAAAATCTTGCGGATGAATTAGCAAATCTTCTATTCGGAAAATCATTCCCTCTTGACTTAGGTGACATAGCAGGCAACCTTAATATTAAAGATATAACTGACACAGACGGAATAATTCTCAGACATGGCTGTGCTCCAATAATTAAAAGAATTGAAAACGAAAACGATTCTATACCGGAAAATGATGACGTCTTAATAACATGCTACCGTTCATACGCACACCCGCAAGAAGGTGTTTTGATATACAAAATAGCTTATAAAGACAAAGTTTTAGTCTACGCTACTGATAAAGAAAGTTATTTAGGCGGCGACAAAAAACTCACAAGTTTTGCACGCGGATGTAATTTATTAATCCATGACGCACAATACACAACAGAAGATTATTTAAATTCTTTTGCACCTAAACAAGGGTACGGGCATTCAACATTTGATATGGCTCTTGAATGTCAAAAACAGGTCAATGCTGAAAAACTTGTATTTTTCCATTTTGAACCTGCATATGATGACAATAAATTAAATACCATTAAAGAACATTATAAGAATGCAGAAAATGCAATTCTGGCATACGAAGGTTTAGAAATAGAGCTTTAGACTGCAGTCTGCCGGAATGTCAGCGTAAATAATGAAAAGAACACTAATAATATCCTTAATATTCTTAAGTTTTCTGACATCAGCATACAAAAAGCCTGACGTCTATGAAATTGACGCGACAAAAAACGGTTACATCCACAACAATCGCGGTCTTATGTATATGCGAGAAAAATGTTATTACGCTGCCATACAGGAATTTAAAATGGCAATAAGCCTTAATCCTAACACTCAGGCAACATCTGTTTACTATAATAATATCGGTGATGTTTATATGCTTATCGGTTATCCTGATTACGCACAAGATGCCTATGAACAAGCAATAAGACAATACAGCCTTAATTTTCAGTATTATCAGGATTTGGCAAAATGCTACAAAGCCAGAAACATAATTCCTGCAAAGATAAAAGAATACAGCGACAATACAAACTCATTAAATCGCATAATGCTAGGGCTATTGTATATTGAAAACGGTGATATAAGACGTGGAATAATCATCCTTGATGATTTTGCGATGTCGGAACCTGACTTAATAATCACGCGTTCAGTAAAACAATTTATTAAAGAAAAAGTTAAGGAAATAAATTAATATAAACCGGTAATTTGTTTAAGATGTTTTTTTGCCTCTTGCAAAAGAGAAATACAATCATAATAATTGTCTTTCTCACCATTTTCATACCTGTACATAAGCACATCAGCCACAATATTAATTATATTATATGTAGCAAAAGTTTCTTCTTGAATAATTTTCAATTTATCCCCATCTGACAATTTAGAATAATTCATAAATTTACCTTTGTTAAGTTTATTACAAAATAGTAGTCAAAAATTTACTCTAATACAAATTTATAACACTTATAGTACAATAGTATCT
>JBKUMA010000067.1:0-7598 GCA_046955055.1 Candidatus Gastranaerophilaceae bacterium | reverse complement strand
ATGATGACACCTTTAGAAAAAAATGTAGAAATTGTAAAAGAATTAAAAGAAAAATGGAAAATGAAAAAGAAAAAAGAAGAGAAAGACACAATACAATTGTCAGATTCAGACTTTGATGAAGCAGACGTAGAAACAAAGGCAAACAATTATGTGCAAAACATAATAGCGACAGTAAATTTGACAGAAGAATCAAAGTCACTGTTAAAGCAGTATATGGCAACATTTGAAGCGGCCAAATTTATTAAGTCATACGGTCCGTTTGCATCAACCGCAGAAATATCAGCAGCAATGTACGCTGTAACATCAGGTTTGATTAAACGTCAGGATGACGACCAGTAACAAAATTAAAGGCGGTTCATACCGCCTTTTTCTATTTCTTATCTTTTTCTGAACGCTCACGGACAGAAATTCTTATCGGTGTGCCAAAAAATCCAAAAGCCTCTCTGAGTTTATTTTCAATATATCTTTTGTAATGGTCTTTCATCAAATCAGCATTGTTAGCGAAAATTACTATATGCGGCGGCTGAATACCCGTTTGAGTTACATACATAATTTTCAAGCGTTTGCCTTTTGAAGATGTAGGCGGGTTCAGCATGTAAGCTTCTTTTATAACTTTGTTTAATAGCCCTGTAGAAATACGTTTTGTGCACTGTGCATAAACTTCTTCAGCCTCAACAAAAATTTGATTAATTCTCTGTTTTGTAACTGCACTGATATATATTTTCGGTGCAAATTCCAAAAACGGAATATCGTTTGCAAGTTTTTTATTGTATTGGTTAATTGTGTTGGATTTTTTATCTTCAATTAAATCCCATTTGTTTATAGCTATTATTAAACCTTTTCCTGCTTCTGTTATAATTGAAGCTATTTTTTTGTCCTGATCGGAAATACCTTCTGTAGCGTCGATTACAAGTAAAGCAATGTCGCAATCTCTTATTGAACGAATAGCTCTGTCAACGGCAAATTTTTCAACACCCCAGTCAACGCGTGCTTTTTTTCTTATACCGGCAGTGTCAATAATAATGAATTCTCTGTCTTTATAAGTTACTGAACTGTCAATGCTGTCGCGAGTTGTACCGGAAACGTCTGAAACAATAACACGATTTTCGTTCAAAATAGCGTTTACAATAGAAGATTTGCCTGCATTCGGGCGTCCTACAATAGCGATTTTAATTGTATTATCTTCTTCTACATCAATATCTCTTGAAAAATCTTCTGTGACTAAATCCAATAAATCTCCGACACCGCCGCTTCCATGAAGTGCTGAAATTCCAACAGGGTCGCCTATCGCAAGTGAATAAAAATCACTTGTCATCAATAAAGATTCAGGATTATCAGATTTATTTACGGCAAGAAAAACGGGTTTTCCTGATTGTCTTAATATATTTGCAATGTCGTGGTCAACAGGGTTTACGCCTTCTTTTCCGTCAACAATAAAAATAATTTTATCAGCTTCTTCGCAAGCAATTTTTGCCTGATCAAAGATAGAAAGCATAATTTCGTCTTCGTCACCAGGGATAATACCGCCGGTGTCGATAACAGTGAATAATTTATTCTGCCACTCAACGTCAAAGTAAATTCTGTCTCTTGTTACTCCGGGCAAATCGTCTACAATTGAGTTTCTTGTACCGATGAGCCTATTCACAAAAGTCGATTTACCGACATTCGGGCGTCCTACTATTGCAACTATTGGTTTTCTTGTCATAAGGTTATTATATCATGGAAAAACAAAAACACTTGAAAAAATAAAAAAACACGTTATAATAAAAATATAGGGTAGAGCCCTAAGAAATTGTGACTTCCTTAGAGCTTGTTCTTAGTACCCTATAACCAAATTAATACAATTTTAAAGACTGTTATAATTACCGTTATAACGGTCTTTATTATATTTATGGTCATAATTTCACCTCCTTCCACCGATTTCTTAGTAATACGTGTGTGGTGCGGAAGTGATAAGTACTTACCCTACAGTAAAATTATAGCAGTTTGTATAAAAAAAGTAAATATAATTAAAACACAAAAAAGCCGGAACTTTCCGGCTTTTATTAAAAAAATTATTTTAAAAGTTTATTTTTTGACACTTTTATCAGCAAGTTCACTGTCAAGTCTTAAAAATACAGGATGAATTTCTTCTTTTGAAATTAATTTACCTGCTTTAATATTATCTACGTTTAAATCGTCTAATTTAATACTCAAATCAAATGATAATTGTTTTGCCATATCTTTTGCAATATTTGGACAGAATGGATAAATTAAAGAAGAAACAATACACATAACCTCAAGAACTGTTGTTAAAACTTTTCCGCATTCAGTCATTTTTTCTTCTTTAGCAAGTGTCCAAGGTGCATTATCGGTAACGTATTTATTAGTTATGTCAACGAGGTTGATAATTTCTTGACCTGCTTCGGCAATTTCAAAGTTGTCAAAGTGGGTTTTAACTATATCAACTTTATTTCTTGCAATTCTTGTAATTTCATTATTTTCTATAAACTCTGGTTTAACTTCTCCGTCAAAGTATTTTACAAGCATAGAAAGGGTTCTGTTTAAAAGGTTTCCCATGCTGTTTGCAAGGTGTGCATTAACTTTTTCTTTGAAGTCATCATCAGAATAGTTTCCGTCGCGGCCGCAAGGTGCTGACATTGCCATATAATATCTAAAAGCATCAGGATTTTCCATGTTGAAACTTTTCAAAACATCAGTAGGTGCAATTACGTTTCCGATAGATTTTGACATTTTTGACTGATCTATTGTAATCCAGCCGTGTGCAAAAATGTGCTTAGGAAGCGGTAACTCCAAAGCCATTAAAATAGCCAGCCAGTATATGCTGTGGAATTTAAGAATATCTTTTCCTATTACTTGAACATCTGCAGGCCATAATTTTTTAAATTGTTCACTGCTGTTTTCTGTGTCATAACCTATTGCTGTAATATAGTTAGAAAGTGCATCAATCCATACGTAAATTGATTGTTCAGGGTCATCAAGAACATCGATACCCCATTGAACATTTGATTTTGCACGTGATACAGAAATATCTTGAATGTCTTCTAATTGGTTCAAAACTTCATTTGCTCTGAATTGTGGGATAATAAAATCTGGATTTTCTTTAATATGTTTGATAATTGCGTCTTTGTATTTGGTTAGTTTAAAGAAATAGTTTTCTTCTGTTACTAATTCAGGTTTTTTCATATGATCAGGACAAAGTCCGTCTTCTGTCAAATCTTTTTCGCTTAAAAAGCATTCACAGCCAGAGCAATATAAGCCTTGATAAGAATGTTTATAGATATCACCGTTTTCAACAAGTTTTTTGAATATTTTTTGAACAGTTTTAACATGGTCTTCATCGGTAGTTCTGATAAATCTGTTGTAATCAACATCAAGGGCTTTCCAAGCATCTTTAAATTTTTGAGCATTTTCGTCGCACAATTCTTTCGGTGTAATACCTTTTTCTGCAGCTGTTTTTTGAATTTTAATACCGTGTTCGTCAGTTCCTGTTAAGAAAAAAACGTCATCGCATCTTTGTGAATAATGCCTTGCAATTATATCAGTTAATATTTTTTCGTAAGCGTGTCCGATGTGAGGAGCTCCGTTTACATAATCTATTGCTGTTGTTAAATAAAATTTTTCCATATTTCTACCCTTATATATTTTCTATTATAGTTAAATATTATCATAAAAAAGATTATTTTCTTTTGAATACAAGATATCTGTAGCCGTAATCTATTGTTTTTACATTATCATAATTCGTGTTTATGAATGTGCATAATTCAAAAGCATAATCGTTACATATATTGTTGAAACCGTAATCTTTCATGTTTTCGTTTGTCAGAATGAAATATTCAGGTTTGTTGTTTTCAAAGTGTTCCACAATTTTTTCTTCACCAAAAGACTCAGTATAAAGTGGGAGCATAGAATTATAATAATCGTCGCTTTTTCTGTCAGTGAGGAAATTAATCATCAAACCTTCAGGAAAAATAACAACTCTGTCATTTTGGTTTGTATTTTTTGTTATAAAACTAATCAGTTCATTTGTAGACTTTGCAAGCTGTGAGTAAGTGCAGATTTCACCTTTAGATGTAGAAATAAGGTTTTTAATATTATAAAATTCTGCATTGTTAATAAACCATATAAAAAATGCCAGAAGCAGCATGTATACAGCAGTTATTGTCTGATATTTTTTGTTAATACAATTAAACAGTAATGCAAAAAATGCAATTAGTACAAAAGAAATGTAATATGATGCATAGCTTAAAATAAGCATTCCCCAGATTGATTTTAAAGAAATTGCCAGTCCTGAAATTACAATTATTAACAAAGGAATGTTATTTTTTAATTTTTTATAACATATAATTCCTGTGACAAATAAAAGGATTGGTAAAAAAATAAAAGTAAGTATTTTAGTGTCTGTTAAAAACCATAAGGATAATAATAGCCCTATGAACGTTACAAAAACAGATGCAAATTTATTTTTGTTAAAAAGTGCGACACCTGCAATTAAGCTTCCAAGCGATACAGATGTTTTAATAAACGTAAAGAAAAGAAGCGGGAGAACCTGTGGATGAAAATATACACCGACACTTTGATAAAAATGTTTTAAAGTTTCTGTTTGAGTCATTTCTTTAACGTTATTCAAAGAAGTAATCAAATCATTTAGACTTAACCCTTGTATAAAAAGAGTACCGAAGGATATTAACGGAGCGGCAAAAAAGGCACAAACAGCTTTTATTCCCGTTTTAAAATCTTTTATTCCAATATAAATCAGGTATGCGAATAAAAGAATGCCGAAAACTGCAAATTCGTATTTACAAGCAATGCACACACCGCATAAAAGAGAGCTGATATATAAAAATAAGTTTTTATTATCGGTTTTATATTTAATCAAAAATAATATAGAATAGACAAAAGCGATTATACCGTATAACATGGCCCAGGAATAAGGGAATGAAAAATTGAAAAGAATTCCCGTTGAAACGCCAGCGGCAATTGTAAATATACCTATTGAAAAACTCAAAAATTTTGACATGAATTTTTCGGCAATTAAATAAATTCCGCTGACAAAAAGCAGTGATGATAGTATTCCTGCTGCATACAATGTTGAAAGATTTGTTCCAAAAAATTTATACAATAAGGCGTTAAGAAGATATGCAAAAGGTCCGTATATGGCAAACAAATCTTTATATAACACCTTGC
The DNA here is from genome assembly GCA_046955055.1 of Candidatus Gastranaerophilaceae bacterium. Lineage (GTDB taxonomy): Bacteria > Cyanobacteriota > Vampirovibrionia > Gastranaerophilales > Gastranaerophilaceae > JBKUMA01. The sequence goes on along the minus strand of JBKUMA010000067.1, from coordinate 2,411 downwards.
CTTCAAGAATTCTTTGCGGATAAAAAACTTCTCTTCCAAAATCCAGCATTATGTCTGTATAATGACCCTGGTATATATATAATGCGGTTATACATAAAACCCAAAGTATAATAAGAAAGTAGTTTTCCTTTAAAAATCTTTTCATATTAATAAAATTTAACAAATAATGATTAAAAAAGCAATTAATGCGAAAAAAATACTTCATGAATATAAGGTAAAGGTTAAAATGTGACAAAATTGTGCGGATTTTGTACAGAAGGTGAAAAATGTCTGCAAACTGGGCAACGAATTTAGATATGCTGGCACAAGAAGGCATCATTAATTTTGATGCACCGGCATTTGTTATGGGACAGGCTCCAAGATATGTTGGTAATCCTCAAGTTGTTCCGCCTTTTGTTGGGCAGGTTCCTAATGCTCCTCTTATAAATCAGCCTCAACCTGCTGTAGATGAATTCAAACCGTCAAATAACAATAAAAATTATGTTAAAAACCCTGCATGGAAGAAAATTCTTTTTGGTGCTGTTGCACTTGGTGCAGTAATTTTTGGTGGATTTAAATTTAAGAAAACACTTGTTCCATGGGCAAAAAAGAGTTTTAAAAACTTCAGTTTTAAAAAGATGGGAGAATCTGTAGCTGATTTCTTTAAAACAGGATGGACAAAATTCACAGGATTATTTAAAAAGAAAAAAACTTAGTTAAGCAATTCTTTTTCCGTAATTTCAAAGGCTTCTACTGTTGAATAATCTGTTGGAAGAATGAAAATAATTTTATCAGCAGTAGCTTTTTTATCCATTTTCATTAAACTAATCATTTTTTTTATAGGAAATTCCGGTATTTCTTTGAAATCAAATTTTTTGATAATATCATCGGCGAAAAATTTGTAATTTTTATCAATAAGATTTTTTTTCACAGCTAAATTAAAAGCAAAATCCATTCCTTTAACAATAGCTTCGCCATGAGTGTATTTTTTGTAATGAGTAATTTTCTCTATTGCATGTCCGTATGTGTGGCCGAAATTCAAAATTTTTCTTAATCCGCCTTCTTTTTCGTCTTTTTCAACAACTGAAATTTTTAATTTAATACATATTTGAATAAGGCTGCTCAATGTAAGGTTGTCACGATCAAGAATTTTTTTTGTATTTTCACTTAAAAAGTTTGTAAGGTTTAATTCTTCGTTAGCTTTGCAGCTTTTTTCTATAAAAGAATACTTTACAACTTCTCCGAGTCCTGTCTTAAACTGTCTTGTATCAAGCGATTTCAAAAAGTTAGTATTTATTAAGACAGCTTTTGGCTGATAAAATGCTCCAACAAGATTTTTTCCGTATTTTGTATCAATGCCTGTTTTGCCGCCTATTGAACTGTCAACACAGGCAAGCAGAGTCGTTGGAACATTTATGAAATCTATCCCACGCATATAACTAGAAGCTGCAAAACCTGCCAAATCACCTGCAACACCTCCGCCGATTGCAATGATTGCATCGCTTCTTGTAAGCTTTAGTTTAAAGGCTTTGTCTAGAATTTTTTTGTAGTTTTTGAAATTTTTTTCTTTTTCACCGTCTTTTAAAACAAATTTTTCTTCTTTTGAAAAACCTAAAGCATCACAATAAAGTTTATCAACATGCTTTGAAATCACAACAAGAAACTTTGTTCCGTTTATATGAGATAGAATTTTATTTCTCATAGTAGAAATTTCATCCCATTCAATGTTAACGGGATAAGATTTTTCGGACTCTTTAATATTTACGGAAAAACTAATCATTCAAAACTCCAAGGATTTCATTAGCAATATTATATGGAGTTTTATCGGTGGTGTCAATTGTAAAGTGGGCTTTAATATAGTTTATTTGGCGTTTGAGCATAATCTCTGTGATTTTTTCAATTGAAAAATTTCGTTTTAAAAGCGGTCTGTGAGTTTCTTCTTTAATTCGGTTATAAATAGCCTGGGGCGTTGCTTTTAGATAAATTACTTTTGCATTATTAAGTATAATTTTACGGTTTTCTTCACTTTCAAAAGCTCCTCCGCCAAGAGAAATAATCTGGTTATCATTATTCATAACATTTTTTATTTTATCGCTCTCAAGAATTCTGAAATGTGGTTCTCCGTATTTTAGAAAAATTTCTGATATTTTTTTTTGAGTACTTTTTTCAATAAGTTCGTCGACATCAACGTAAGAGTATTTCGGAAGAAGTTTTTGCAATTCCGCTCCGACTGTTGTTTTACCCGAACCCATCATTCCTATTAATGCAATATTATTTTTCATAAAAATATTTTACAATAAATATACATGGGTTGAAATTTTTATAAAACAAGTTATAATATAAATAAGGGCGAGAGGATTGCCGTCCTCTCTTTAAAAGCCCCATTTAGATTATTTGAGAACTAGTAATATTAATAGGATTATTACTAGTTC
>JBKUMA010000066.1:0-7600 GCA_046955055.1 Candidatus Gastranaerophilaceae bacterium | reverse complement strand
GTTACTGCATTTGTTCTTAATATAGGTGACAGAGAAGAAATTCTTTTAAGAGTTGTTTCTAAAAGAAACAGCTTGGATGAAATCGTTTCTTCTATTTCTAAAGGCGAAAGAGTTTTAGTAGAAGGAAGACTTCAAACAGCAACCGTTAAAATGGATGACGGTTCTGAAAAAAGAATTTATGAAATCGATGCTAACACAATTGAAAAATTAGGCGAAGGTGCTGTTTCTTCTAACGCTAAATTCGGTACAGAAGAAATCGTTAAATTTGAATCAGATGATTTATCTAATGATTTGATTAACGAAGACGAAATCCCGTTCTAAGGCACTAAAGCGTTCATAAAATATTCTTGATGTCCGTTTGAATTTGATTGAAGAGCTAAGTGACAGATATTGAAAAAAAGGATACAAGTAAAATGACAATGAACAAATTTGATTGTGCTATTATTCAAAAACAAAGCTTGAAGAATGTTAAACTTCGCAGCGGCGTAAGTAAAACAGTAGTAAACCAATACATTCCTTCAAAATTGACAAAAAGCGTTGATAAATTTACTTCACAAGGAAAAGTTAATACACATTTTCCGCTTATGCAAAAGTTTATCAATAGTTTAATCACAAAAGTAAAGTAGAAAAATAAAAAATGGCTAGAAAGGCTGACTAAAAAAATGGCAAGACAAAACAATGATGACAAAAAGAAACGTAAAAATTGCAGTCTATGTGCAGACAAAGTAACTGGAATTGATTACAAAGACGCTGCTAAGTTGAAAAGATACTTAACAGAAGCTGGTAAAATTATTCCTAGAAGAATTACCGGTAACTGTGCTAAGCACCAAAGAATGATTGCTACAGCAATTAAACGTGCTAGAGAAGCTGCAATTATCAATTACGTTTTTGACTAGGAGCGTGCCGCTCCACCCGCCACTTGGATTTTGCATAAATTTGTAAGACTATGGGGCTAAAGTCAAAAAATTTATAACCCGTCTTTTAAAGGCGGGTTATTTATTATACAAATTAGTTTTTAATAACTTCAAGAAAATCGTAATCAACAAGATATGGCATATGTGCTTCCGTAATAAGTTCTCCCGGAAGCAAAACAGCAATACCGGGAGGGCATTCAGCAATAACTTCGCCTGCAATTCTGTCTATACATTTATCTTTAGGCAATGTTTCTTTTTCAGCAAAAAATGCATCTCTTAAACTCATTTTGATTATAGGAGCCAGCATTGGCATATGTTTTTTGTTTTCAAGATAACAAATATCAGAATAATTGTTCTGGTCTATTTTTTGAAGACATTTAACAAGATATTGTAAATCAGAACGTGTATTTCCCATATTTGACAGCAATAACAGACCTTCATCAGAAGCACTTTCTACTTCTATATTAAAATCGATTTCTAAAATAGATTCCAGTCTTTTTCCTGATAAACCGTCTGCTTTAATAAATACTTTTGTAACGTCTGTTTTGTAGCCAAAATCAGGCTGTAAATGGTGTATATGTTCTAACTTATCGATTTCGCGTCTTAGGTATTTAGCGTTTTGAACAGCACGTTCAAGTTGCTTTCTTCCACGCGGGCTTTCAAGGTTTGCACGTGCAGCATCAAGACTTGCGAGTAAAAGCATTGAAGGGCTTGTTGTATGCAATAATTTCAAAGCTTTTTCTAAAGCTGCAATATTAATTTTAGAATTTTCAGCGACATGAAGCATTGAACTTTGGCTCATGCTTCCGCCTGTTTTATGCAGTGAATGCAAGACAGCATCTGCACCTAGTTTCAATGCAGAATCAGGCAGGTGATTATTGAAATTCCATAGTGATGCGTGTGCTTCGTCAACAATTAGAGGCACGTTATATTTTTTACAAATTAAGGCTATTGATTTTATATCAGAAATAACACCTTCATAAGTCGGGTTGGTAATCCAAACCATACCGACATCGTCGTGAGTTTTAAGCATCTCTTCAATGCTTTCAGGGGAAATATTACCCCAAATTCCCCATTCTTCAAGGCGGTTAGGTACTACCCATAATGGTTCGGCTCCTGATATAATCAGACCTGTTAAAATTGAACGGTGACAGTTTCTGTTTGTAATAATTTTTTGTCCTTTTTTTGTCAATCCCATTGCAAATGCAAGGTTGCCAACAGTTGAACCGTTTAATAAAAAGAAAGTTTTTTTTGCACCGAATGCTTTTGCTGCTAATTCTTGTGCTTCTTTTATAGGTCCGGTTGCAGGATGAAGTGTACCGAGATTATCAAATTCATCGGTTGTATCAATACTTAAAGCTTTTTTGCCGATAAGTTTTCTAAATTCCGGCAAAGAGCCGTTCCCTTTTGTGTGTCCCGGAATATGAAACTGATAAGTGGGGTTTTCATAAGCTTTTTTCAGGGCTTCTACAATTGGGGCTTTAATCTTAATAGACTTGTCTTTTTTTATTACATCTGTCATAATAATTAATATACAATAAAAAAATCATGTTTTACAAGTGTTTTGTGATATATTAATAATTGTGAACCGAATTTTTGGAATAGCTTTAATAATGTCGGCTCTATTGCTTGCCCCACCCGTTTTTGCACTAGGAAAGGCGGAAAATTTGTCTGTGCCTGATGAAAAATCTAAACGGGAAGTTATTCATCTTGATGTTTCTAAAGATGAAGGAGTCGCTGATACTAAAAATGATTGGGTTCAAAAAGATATTATAAGGGATAACGTTGATACAGAGTTCTCTATCTTCGATAACCTTATTGATTCTGATAAAGACTCAGATCACCCTTTCAAAATTGAGGAAGAATCTTTATTCGGAAAAATTTATAAAAAGAAACTGGAAAGAACGTCTATTCCTTCTTTTCTCTTAAAAGATGAATTGACTTTTAAGTATAAAAAGGGAATTGTTGACAAGGTACAATTTTACGGTGCTTACCAGGGCAATTTCAGTAGTAATTTTGTAGGAAGTGATTATGATACAGATTACGACTTCGGGTTTATGGAAGCTGGTGTAATTGGTGATTTTAAAGACAAAAATACTGATTTTAAATTACAATTAAACTTCAAACCTTCAAGCAGCCGTTCTTATCTTCAAGGCCTTGTAACCGATGCGTATATAATGAATACTAGAATTCCTCATCACAAAATTATCATCGGTAATTCAAGAAACCAGATAGGTGTTGAAGGTGGTATGAGTTCTTATGTATTGCCTTTTGCAATGCGTTCACAAATAGCAAGGAATTTCAGTAACCATAGAGCTCTCGGAGTCAGGGTTGTCGGTAATTACGATCTGGTTGATTACAGTTTGGCACTAAACAGTTCTGATAGATTTTTTAGAGAATTTTTCCCTGGTGCTGAATTTACAGGTTGGGTGAACTTAAAACCTCTGGGCAAGACAGATGGAAAATATGGTACGCTTGTTCTTGGAGGCGGTTTAAATGCAGGGCGTAATGATACAAATTACACTGTAGGCGGTGCTTATGCAAGTTACAGATACAAAAAATTTATGACAAACTTTGAATATGCTATTGCTGACGGCTATAACGGAACTTATATTAGTACAAATAAGGCTACAGGTTTTTACTCTACAGTTTCTTATCGTCTAACGCAAAAGCTGCATATTCTTGCTAGGTTTGATCAATTCGATCCTAACAGAGATGTTGCAAACGATTTACGCAGAGAGTATTCAGCCGGTTTAAATTATTTTATAAAAGGTCAGGCTTTGCGTTTAATTTTAAATTACGTTTTCTGTGACAATGAAGAAATTGAGGATAGTCATAGAATAATTCTTGGAACACAAATTCTTTTATAATGTGAAATTATAAATCACTTGTTAAAATTTAAAAAATTTGTTATAATGAAATATATTTGAGGATTGAAAGTATGAAAAAGTCATTAATCAAAAATACTGTAAAATTCATTCAAAACCCAAATGGCATGAATCATAGCGTTAATGCACCCTTTACACAATGTATCGGGTCCAGCGGCAACGCTGGGGGGGGGGCACTAATTTAAGCTTCCTGAGCGGTTTTTCGAGCTGTTCAGATAACAAAGTCCTATGTCGTAATGCATTCACGCTGGCTGAAATGATGGTAGTAATGCTAATTATGAGTATCGTTATGGCTGCATTTGCACCTGTAATGACAACCCGCCAAAAGCGAGATATTGCAAGTCCTTGGAGATACTCTGATAATCAGTCTGACGCATATTTTGCATTAGGCAATGAACAGCGTGCCATGATAGGTCAGAAAAACAGACCTACAACAGGCACAGCTGATCCTGATAACAGGTTAACAATCCAGACCAGCCGTGACACTCAGAGTCATATTCTTTTCAAAGCGGCTGATAACAGTGTTCTCGGGAAACTCTTTTTTAATTCAACATCACTTATGCTTGGTGACGGTTCTGTTTTAGGCTCTGATAATATTTCAATAGGTAAAGATGCTTTAAAAAATAATAGCGAAGAAGGTGGCACCAACATTGCTATAGGAAATAAAGCTTTATATGCTAACAGAAGCGGTTATTCAAATATTGGTATCGGTTATTATGCTTTAAGTTCCAATACTTCAGGCTATTCAAATACCGGTCTTGGAGTTTTTGCTCTGCGAAATAATGATCAAGGCGTAAGAAATACAGCTAACGGTTATGCAGCTTTACGTTATAATGAAAGCGGCAATGACAATACTGCTGTTGGTTATCGTTCTTTGTGCAAAAATATTAGTGGCTTACGTAATTCAAGTATCGGGTATGATTCTTTATATGCAAATACCGAGGGATATAATAATACAGCAGCAGGTTATCTTGCGTTATCAAACAATACAACGGGAAGTTACAACACTGCAGTTGGAACTAATTCACTTTCAAACAGCACATCTGCATTTTCAAATACTGCTGTAGGTGCTAGCACATTGTACAATAATACAACAGGGGCAAGAAATACTGCTCTTGGGCGTAATGCTTTATTCAGCAATATAAAGGGTAAAGATAATGTTGGAATAGGGTTTCAAGCATTGTACACCAATACAGGCAATAATAACACTGCAGTGGGAAAAGACTCATTATACTCTAATGCGGGCGGTGCTGATAACACTTCAATTGGGTACCAGAATTTATACAGCAATACCAGCGGTACTAATAATACATCCATAGGTTCTAGTGCGTTGTATAGTAATACCAGTGGCGTTGATAATGTTGCGAGTGGTGTATCTGCATTGTATAGTAATACCACAGGTGCAAGAAATGTTGCGAGCGGTACTGACGCGTTACAGCTTAATACTAGTGGTAGCGATAATGTCGCAATTGGATATCAGTCATTGTTAAACAATACCAGTGGCAGAACGAATGTTGCCTTAGGAAGTTATGCATTATATGAAAATACCGGTACTGGTGCAAATGTAGCCATAGGTTATAGTGCTATGTATAAAAATACAGGTGGTTTTAATACTGTAGCAATCGGACAGAATGCTTTATATAGTAATACAGGAGGTTACTGGAATGTCGCAATTGGTGGAAATTCTATGTATGCGAATACTACCGGAGCACACAATACAGCGGTTGGTGTAAATGCTTTATCCAGTAATACAACAGCCACTAGTAACACGGCGATAGGTTATGATGCTATGGCAGGGAATACAACTGGAGGTTCTAATGTAGCTGTCGGGATGTATGTATTGAAGGAAAATACAACCGGCTCCGGTAACACTGCAGTTGGTAATGGTGCTATGGATTGGAATGTATCTGGGCGAGATAATGCGGCACTTGGTAATGGGGCTTTGTTGTATAATAGAACAGGCAACTCTAATGTTGCAGTAGGCGATTCTGCATTGTCTTCCAATCAGGAAGGCAGTTATAATACTGTTTTAGGGGCTGAAGCAATGTTTCTGCACAATAGTATTGGCAATTACAATACCGCTATTGGTTACAGGGCTTGCGAGAAAGTTGCCGGTGCAAATAAAACTTGTTTAGGAGCCAATTCCGGTCCGACAAGCAAGGATACCTCTACAGATGATGTCGTTTATATCGGCAAATCAGGTGCCTCAGTTATTCTCGGTGGCTCTGCATCAGGCTATTCCGACAGCAGATTAAAATACGTCGGCACTGAAAACAAAGATGGTTTAGAAAAAATAAAACAGTTAAAGGTTTTTAACTACACCTTCAAAAAAGATGAAAATAAAACACCGCATGTAGGTATAGTCGCTCAGGATTTGATGAAGGTGTTTCCTAAAGCTGTAAAACTTAACGGCGACGGATTTTATATTACACGAACAGAAGACATTCTTTTTGCATTAGTCAATGCAGTCAAAGAACTTGACAAAAAAATTGAATTTTTAACTCTTGCTGTAAAAGAACATACTAAAATGATTAAGCAAGTCCAAGACGAAAATAAATTATTGAAGCAGACTCTAAATCAAGTGCAGAGTGACAATAAACGTTTAGAAGCACGTTTAAAGACCTTAGAGTCCAGAAAATAAATTTTCATACTAAAACCAAGCGGGCTTATAGCTCGTTTGCTTTCATTCCTTCTCCCGTAACCAATCGGGAGTTTTTTTTGCAATAAATCAGACTTTAAGTATTAGTCTTTTTTAATATCGTCTTTGATAACAATAAGGTTATTGATAATTTTCATTGCACAAGTTGGCAAAACAACGTCATTCAGTCCGTTTGCAATGCTTATTATTTTTCCAGCACCTAAAACTACTTCATCACCTTTGTAAAAGAATTTATAATCATCTTTTCTGTCTGAACGAATTGTAACCTTATCCATTTTTTTATCCTTTTTCTAATCTGTCAGTGCAAATATTATAAACTATATTTCATTATAAATCAACCCGTATAGTTGATTACTCTCTAATTCCAAGCTTGTTATAGAAAATCCCTTCTTCCATAACTTCGTTGTAAATATCTTCATCTGCTTTAAACTGTTCTTCTGTGTACGGGTATAAGTCAATGCAAACGCCAAGGTCTGTCTCAACTTTGCCTATAATCGGCCAAATTTGTTCTCTTTTTGATTTATCTTCTATATCAAAAAGTGCAACTAGTTCTATATCTTCGTCACTGTGCATTTTGCCGTCAAGATGTACGCCAAAAAGGTAAATACCTTTAAAGTCATCAAAAGTTTTATTAAACTCTTTAGATAATCTAATTATTACAGTATCAACAGAATTAGCCATTTATTAACCTGTCCTTTAATTCATTTCTTTTTACAGTTATTTGATTTGATGTTGCAAGGTTTTTGATTGCAACTTCGTTATTTTTAATTTCATCTTCGCCTAAAATTAATGCGTAATCAGCTGTTTTTGCGGCTTTATCAAGCTGTTTCACAAACTTTTTATTTGACAAATCAAATTCTACAGCAATGCCCCAGCTTCTGATTTCTTCTGCGAGTGCAAAAGCTTCAGCAGGTGAATTTGAAACAATGAAGGCTTTAAGCTTTTTAGGTTCAATTGAAGGCAAGAGAGAATTGAGTCTTTCCATACCCATTGCCCAGCCTACTGCAGGAGTATCTTCTCCTCCCAGGTTTCTGACAAGACTGTCGTATCTTCCACCGCCGCAAACTGCATTTTGTGAACCTAAATTGTTTGATTTAATCTCAAAAACAGTTCTGTTATAATAGTCTAAACCTCTTACC
>JBKUMA010000065.1:0-7652 GCA_046955055.1 Candidatus Gastranaerophilaceae bacterium | reverse complement strand
ATATATTTCTGCATATGTAGATTATGCTAAGTATCTTATAACTTGCGAAAACTACGCTGAGGCACAAAGAAAGCTTAGAAAAGCTTTGAAAATAGAACCTGAAAATGTAGAAATATTAAATTTGTTATTTTTTACAAGTTACATGCTTGTCAAAGAAAACGTTTGTGAATATAATATAAAAGAAACTGTAGCAATTGCTCAGAAAATAGAAGGTATAAACCCGGACTTGTTTGAATACCCTGATAAAAAGAATGAATTGTCGGAGATTTTAAAAGAAAAGTCAGAAAGAGAACAGAATTGAGAAAAGTCATTGTACAAAAATTCGGCGGAACTTCTGTAGCCGATACTGATAAAATAAAAAATGTTGCCCGTACTGTTATAAGAGAAAAAGAAAATGGAAATGACGTAGTTGTAGTAGTTTCTGCAATGGGGCATACAACTGATTACCTTGTTAAAATGGCTAAAGATCTGGCTCCTATTCCGTCAGGCAGAGAAATGGATATGCTTTTATCAACAGGTGAAGGTGTTTCTATAGCACTTCTTGCAATGGCTATTCAGGCACAAGGGTATGATGCTGTAAGTTTTAACGCTATGCAAGTCGGGATTATTACGGAGAATGTTCACTCTAAGGCAAGAATTGTAGATATTAAAACAGAAAAATTAAGAAAAAATCTTAATGAAGGTAAAATTATTGTAGTTGCCGGATTTCAAGGTGTAACCGAAGACGGTGAAATAACTACTTTAGGCAGAGGCGGTTCTGACACATCAGCTGTTGCACTTGCTGCAGCGTTGAATGCTGAAAGGTGTGATATTTACACTGATGTAGAAGGTGTTTATACTACTGACCCTCGTGTTGTTCCTAATGCATCAAGATTGAACGAAATATCTTATGAAGAAATGCTTGAACTGGCACACGCAGGAGCAAACGTTTTGCACCCGAGAAGTGTTGAAACTGCAAAACAGTTTAATGTTCCTCTACGGGTTCGCAGCAGCTTTAAATTAGATAATTTAGGTACTTTAATATTAGGAGTTGACAATATGGAAATTTATAAACCGGTTGCAGGTGTTGCAGCAGACTTATCTCAGGCAAGAATTGTAGTTTGTGATGTGCCTGATAAACCGGGTGTTGCGGCAAAATTGTTTAGTAAACTTGCTAAAGAAAACATTTCAGTTGACATGATTATCCAGTCTTATGCAAGAAAGATTTCAAATACTAACGATATTGCTTTTACTGTTGATACTGCAGATTTGAATAAAACAATTGAAGCATTAGAGGCTTTGAGAGGTGAAATTGGTGCTACAGGAAGCATTCAGGTTGATGAAAATATCGCTAAGGTTTCTATAGTAGGTGCTGGTATGATTGACAGACCTGGTATTGCATCAACTATGTTTGAAACTCTTGGAGAACTCGGAATTAACATCAGAATGATATCAACAAGTGAAATCAAAATTAGTTGTTTGGTAGATAAGGATCAAGCACAGCGTGCTGTTAAAGCTTTGCATAAAGTTTTTGAACTGGAAAGTGAAGAAGTAGCAGATGTAAAAGGTGATTTGCCAAACGTATAAAACTTTTGATATGAAAGACTTAAGACCATGCTTTTTGCATGGTCTTTTGCTTTTTTTGTGTCTATATCTGGTATCTACGTGTGTACACATCACTTTTGTAAATCTGTTCGCTTGTAAAAAAAAAGGAGCCGCAAGGCTCCGTTGGAATTAAGAATAGCTGGAAGTATGAAAAAGATTTAATTATATTAAACGTAAACCAAACATGTTTTACAATTACCCGGTTAGACAATATGAAATGATGGTTAGAATAATATAATTAATATTAATACTATCCATGCGGCTATAAATTTAAGAGGGATTTCAAAGCCAAAGTGCCGGAATAAGTGTACAAATGCCACTTTATGGCAAAACCCTTTTATTTTCTGGATTTTAGACTTGTAAATATTTCTTAACAATAGGGGTTGACAAATAAAAATTTATAGTTTATAGTAAAAATGTTAGATGAAGTGTTAAATAAACACTTAATAAACAAAACCTCACGAGAGGAGGAAGAATATGATAACAATAAATCCAGTAAAATTAAATAATGCAAAACCTATCACTTTTGGTGAAGGTAACCTTAATAATATTACCCCTAGCGTAGCAATACTTTCTTTGCAAAACCCAAACGCTAAAATTAACTTTGAAAATGACTTAAATAGAACTAAAAAAGCAGATATGGTGCAAAACGTTAATATTTTCAAAGCTTTCGCTTACAAAGCAGTTAAAGCTTTTGATACATTAACAGCAAAACCAAACAAAAATAATAATGCAGTAGACAAACACATTGTTTATATGGCTTAATAACCATATAAACAATATTTACCCCAAACATTGATAAGACTATAAATATACATTTACCCCGAACTTACTACATAATCATATATACCCCATGTAGCCAAGTATTTTTTTTATAATTTGATATATCCTTTCTGTGTATACAAATACAGAAAGGATATTTATATATGAACGAAAAAATTAAAGATTTACGTTTTAATACTGAAGAAGCACAAAATTACTTCTTAAAAAGACTTGCTTATACTCTCGGCCCTATAGAACTCAAAAAGCTTATGGAAGAGGCTAAGGTGAGAATTGTTGACGTAAGAAAACGTGCTGATTATATAATTCATCATATTCCTTCTGCAATTTCCATACCGAAAGATGAACTTGCTGATAATTTGGATAAGCTTTCAAAAGAAGAAGTTACAGTTGTCTATTGCTACAATCAACAGTGCCATTTGGGAGCACGCTCATGTTTAATATTGGCTGAATACAGTTATCCTGTAATGCTTTTGGAAGGCGGGTTTAAAACGTGGATGGAAGATTTTAAGTTTGCTGTATCAGGCGACAATGAATAATATATATTTAAAGAGGGTAACTGCCCTCTTTTTTAATTTGTCTATATATTTGCACCGCCGTCGTTTTTAATTTTGTCTAAAACTTTCTTGCTGCCGTCTTTTTGGCGTGCTATTTCAAGTGAATATGCTGTTGCTTCTTTGTCTCTTGCAATTGCTTCTTGAAGCCCAAGCATTTCTTCTAATCTTAAATTTTCAAAACCATTAGTATTATTCGAATACAAGTATTTTTTAAACAGGTCTTGCGAACTTTTATCAAAGCCCGGAAGGTTATTTATTAAAGCATACCATTTATAAAATTGATGAATCATATAAATAGGTTCAATTTCACCTTCTCTCATTACAAACATAGGCTTTGTTTTAAACGAGACCCCTGAATTAGTCATAATATTAAGGTAAAAAGCTTCAAAACCGCTTAAAGGGCATACAAGACCTTCTTCTTCTTTTATAAGTGAAAGGATTTTATCTGCATTATTAATTTTGCATACCTTAGTACCTTTGCTTTGTATATATGCTAAAAGCTTTTCAGGACTATAGTTTGCAGCTTTTACTATTTCATCAACATTTTTTCTCACAAGTTCTTTGTTCTTTTCTGTTTCAGTGTTCAAAGTCATAGTGACGTTGCCTGACATAACAGTTTTTGTTGTTGAATTGCTTGCACTTCTTTTAAGATGCTTGTCTAGTCTTATAGACAGCGATTTTTCTTTCAAAGAAAGCATTGCATATAAAAGTTTTTGCAGTATATTCATATAAACATAATACAACACGTTTACAGATAAGTTTTCATCCATATAAATTAAATTAAGAAAAGATAAAGATTGTAAAAATTACACTTGCTTTTGAAAATGATTTGTTTTATAATGTAATTGTGAAATAAATCACGAATAAGTTGGAAGATAAATAAAGTTTCACTTTAACGAAGGAGAATCATAAAATGACAACAAAAAGCAAAAAGACAGTTGAAAATCTTGAAAAGACTTTGAATAAGTCTAATCTGGTTGATAGTGCTGAACAATTAGAGTTGCTTATTGAAAGAGCTATAAGAGCTCAAAAGATTTTTGCAACATTCACTCAAGAAAAAGTTGATGCAATTTTTAAAGCTGCTGCTACAGCTGCTGACAAAGCTCGTATACCTTTAGCTAGAATGGCTCATGAAGAAACTGGTATGGGTGTTTTGGAAGATAAAATTATTAAAAACCACTTCGCATCAGAATATATTTACAACAAGCATAAAAATGCTAAAACTTGCGGAATTATTAAAGAAGATAAAGCTAACGGTATTAAAGTCGTTGCTGAACCTCTTGGAGTTATTGCAGGTATCGTTCCTACAACTAACCCGACTTCAACTGCAATTTTTAAATCATTAATAGCTTTGAAAACAAGAAACGCAATCATCTTTTCACCACACCCTAGAGCAACAAAATCTACAATTGAAGCTGCTAGAATAGTTTTAGAAGCTGCAGTTAAAGCTGGTGCTCCTGAAGATATTATCGGATGGATTGATGTTCCTTCAATCGATTTATCAAATCAATTGATGAAACACCCTAACATCGCTTGTATCTTAGCAACAGGCGGTCCTGGAATGGTAAAGGCTGCTTATTCATCAGGTAACCCTGCATTAGGTGTAGGCCCTGGTAACGCTGCTGCTGTTATTGATGAAACTGCTGATATTAAAATGGCTGTTTCTTCAATCCTTATGTCAAAAACTTTCGACAACGGTATGATTTGTGCTTCTGAACAATCAGTAGTTGTTGTTGACGAAATTTATGAAGAAGTTAAAAAAGAATTCTTATACAGAGGTGCATATCTTTTAAGTGCTTCTGATGAAAAGAAAATGATAGACCTTCCGTTTATCGATCCAAAACGTGGAACAGCTCACCCTGACATCGTTGGTCAAAGTGCTCACAGAATTGCTGAACTTTCAGGCTTCAAAGTTCCTGAAACAGCTAAAATCCTTTTAGCAGAAAGACCATCAGTAGATTGGGAAGATCCGTTCTCAAGAGAAAAATTATCACCAATTTTAACTATGTATAAAGCTAAAGACTTTGAAGAAGCAACAGAAATGACTTTCGAACTTGTTTCTAAAGGTGGTGCAGGTCACACAGCAGACCTTTATACAGATACTCGTAGTCAAGAAAGAGTAGACAAATTTGCAAAAAGAATGCCTGCTTGCCGTGTATTAATTAACTCACCATCTGCTCAAGGTGGTATCGGTGATTTATACAACTTCAAACTTGAACCATCACTTTCACTAGGTTGCGGTTCTTGGGGTAAAAACGCTGTATCAGGTAATATCGGTGTTGAAAACTTATTAAACTACAAAACAGTCGCTGAAAGGAGAGAAAATATGCTTTGGTTCAAAGTTCCACCTAAAGTTTACTTCAAGAGAGGTGCTACTGATTTAGCTCTTCGTGAACTTCAAGGCAAAAAACGTGCATTCATCGTTACAGATAGATTCTTATTCAACTCCGGTGCAGTTGACAGCATAGTTAATGTATTAGACGAAATCGGTATTGATCACCAAATCTTCTTTGATGTTAAACCGGATCCAACATTATCAACAATTAACCAGGCAATGGAAATCATTAGACCATATGAACCTGATGTAATCATTTCATTAGGCGGCGGTTCTCCAATGGATGCTGCAAAAATTATGTGGTTAATGTATGAACAACCTGATACTGTATTCGAAGATATTTCAATGAGATTTATGGATATCAGAAAAAGAATTTGTTCAATTCCTGAATTAGGTAAAAAAGCAACTATGGTAGCTATACCTACAACTTCAGGTACAGGTTCTGAAGTAACTCCGTTTGCAATCATTACTGATGATGAAACTCACGTAAAATATGCAATCGCAGATTACGCTTTAACTCCGAATGTAGCTATTATCGACCCTAACTTTGTAGATGGTATGCCTAAAGGCTTAACAGCTGCATCTGGTATCGATGCTTTAGTACACGCTATTGAAGCTTACGTTTCAGCATTAGCTACAAACTTCACTAACTCAAATGCTTTAGAAGCAACTAAGTTGGTATTCAGATACTTAGAAAGATCATACAATGAAGGTGCTAACGATCCTATCGCAAGAGAAAAAATGCACTATGCTGCAACTATCGCAGGTATGGCATTTGCTAACTCATTCTTAGGATTATGCCACTCTATGGCTCACAAATTAGGTGCTATGTTCAACGTACCTCACGGTGTAGCTAACGCATTGTTAATCAGACAAGTAATTAAATACAACGCAGTTGATTGTCCTAAAAAACAATGTATATTCCCTCAATACAAATTCCCTAACGCAAAAGCTAAATATGGTCAAATTGCTGACGAACTTGGCTTAGGTGGTAAGAATGATGATGAAAAAGTTGCATTGTTAATTGAAGCAATCGACAAATTAATGAAAGCAGTTAACTTGCCAAATTCAATTAAAGACTTTGGTGTAACTGAAGCTGATTTCAACGCTAAGTTAGATGAAATGGTAGAATTAGCATTCGACGACCAATGTACAGGTGCTAACCCTGCATATCCGTTGATGTCTGATATGAAGAAAATCTACCAAGATGCATTTGAAGGTATCGTAAGAGATTATTACGAAACTAAATAAGCATAATCAATAACAAAAAAAGCGAAACGATTTTTAATTAGTTTCGCTTTTTTTTTGTGAAAAATATAGCAAAAAATATTTTGTTTACGTTATAAATTTTATATATACACTTTTTGAAAGGAAAAGTATGACAGTAAAAGTAAATAGAATCGTAAAGTTTATTAATAACTTCTCAAACTCCGGAGTAGTTGCAAATGAGCAGATATCGTATATGGAAAAAGCTTCAGGGGCAAAAATATATCAAAATCGTTTTTTAGACGGTACAATTGCTTTGCTCCAAAATAAAAAATCTAAAAATCTAAAAGAAGATACATTCTGTCTTATAAAGCCTGATGGCTCATTTATATCAAAGACAACTTCCAATAAAAAATTAAATAACGATTATAAACTTCATACTTCAACTAGAATTTCAAGCGGTGATTTTTCTGAAATTACAAATGATTCAAAAAAAGAAGTACTTTATAATTTAAATAACGGAAAGATAGAAGAGTTTGCACGAAAAGATAGAAGATATACATATGAAGATGACATGCGGCTAAAATGGTCATCAAGATTATTTTTATATTTAAGTGGTAACAGAATGTCAAAATATCCAGTGACAGAACTTGGCGGCTCTCTTCATCTGAGTATTGCTGAAAAGTATTTCAGAGCAAACGGTGACATAATTTATATTGAGAAACATCCTGTTTTTTAGTTAAATTGAAGCCTTGACATTCAATTATGTATTTCGTATTATAAAGAAACGAGGCGGCGACATGGCCAAGTGGTAAGGCAGGAGCCTGCAAAGCTCTTATCCCCCAGTTCGAATCTGGGTGTCGCCTTTTTTTATTACAATTTTTATAGTATGGACGATTAGCTCAGTTGGTAGAGCACTTGAACGACATTCAAGGGGTCACAAGTTCGAGCCTTGTATCGTCCAGTTTTTATATAAATACTAAGGTATTTCCGTCTAACTTTCTGCAGAGTAGAAAAAGCTATTCTTTATTGACTAAATAGCCAATAAGTTGTAAAATTATTCTGTTAGACAGTTAAGGATTGATTTTTATGTATAATGTTTCGGTTATGGAATTAGAAACTAATTTAACTTTTAATGCTCAACTAGATCAATTGCCTCAGGAAAAACAAAAATTTTCTGTGGTTTATAT
>JBKUMA010000064.1:0-7722 GCA_046955055.1 Candidatus Gastranaerophilaceae bacterium | reverse complement strand
TGGCATTATTTATTAATGCAGGCATTGTTAAAGCGGCAACTATTCCGATTATACCTAAGGTAATTAAAACCTCTGACAAAGTGAAGCCATTAAACTGACTTAGGAGCTTTAATTCAGTGCCCCCCCCCCGCAAGTACTACGTACGTAGTCACATTGTGCCAATTCTGCATGAACGTTACGATTCATGTCATTTGTGTTTTGCATGAACTTGACGGCATTTGGGATTAATAATTTTTTCATACTCTATTCTCCTCTTTTAAATAATGGTTGATAAAGATGGTGCTATCGCGATGAAATGACGTACTAAATTTGTATCCCATTGTGTACCTGCACCCATTTTTAATATTTCACAAGCCTTCTCTAAACTCATTCCTTTTCTGTAAGGTCTATCAGAAATCAATGCATGGAATGTATCAGCTACTGCAACAATTCTTGCAGCAAGAGGTATTTCGTCACCTTTTAATTTTTCAGGATAACCGCTTCCGTCGATACGTTCATGGTGATATTTAACCATAGGAATTAAATCTCGCAATGCTTCGTTTGGAGCAAGCACTTTTTCTGCACCGATTACAGGGTGTTGTTTCATTATTTCCCATTCTTCATCAGAAAGGTTTGAAGGTTTCTTCAGAACAGTTTCCGGAATACCTATTTTTCCAACATCATGCAGCAATGCACCAAGAGAAATTCTCTGAACTTCATCCTCAGGAAGATTAATAGCACGTGCAAGAGCTTCTGAATATCTTGAAACAGAAGTTGAATGACCTTTTGTGTAAGGGTCTTTTGCATCAATTGCACCTGCAAGAGAATTAGCCATTTCCCAAAGGTGGTTTTGTGAAATAATCTGTTCGTTGTTAAACTTATGAAGCAATTCATCTTCGAAATTTATACCTAACTGTGCATGACGTTTTGCAACAATTTCAGCAAATGAATTTAATGCTGTATCATCCCAGAAATTGAAATCAGAAGAACTTATGATTGCAGACATGCCCTCTTTGTAACCCTTAGCCTGAGAAATATACATTGCTTGTTCTGCAAGAATCAATAATTTTTCCTGATCATTTGAACAGTCTGGATATGTTGCGATACCAACTGACACCTTAACAGGTCCGACATCATCAACAAAACAGCAAGATAAACAATATGTAATATATTCTGCGAGATATTTTGCATCTGCAGTGTTTGTATCAGGCAAAATAATTGCAATTTCATCTCCGCCATATCTTCCGGCCTTATCGTTGCTTCTAATATTTTGCTTAACTTTTTCCGCAAGAAGTTTTATAACTTCATCGCCTTTAGCATGTCCGTAATCTTTGTTGATTTTAGAAATATTGTTAATATCAAACATTATAATTGACAGATTGGTTTCATTATCAGACGCCTTTTGAAGTTCTGCCGACAACACTTCTTGGAATCCTCTGTGATTGTATAAAGAGGTTAATGTATCTGTATTTGCATATTTATTGGTCTGTTCAAGCAATTCAACATTATGAATAAACATTGCACAATAATTTGAAATCAGTGAAAAGAAATCTAAGTTTGAATCCAAAGCATCTTTTCCGATTATCATAACACCTTTACACGTATTAACCGAGTTTAAAGGCAGGATTAAAGCCGATGAATTTTGTAAGTATGGAATGTTTAAAAACTTATTATCTTCTTTTATTACAGGTGAACAAGTCTTGAAACATTCTATAACAGGATTAGTTTCATCAGACAAAAATAACTTTGAAGAGTAAGTACTACCCATCGAGTTAAACAGCTTTAAATTAATACACTTTGACGCCTCATGATAAATACCAAAAGCTGTAAACATACTGCTCAACTTTTCTGTAAATATATTGTGTATTGAGGAACACAAATCATGAACGGACGACTTCGAACTTAGTGATGAATTTAATACTTGAACAAGCTCTAAATAATCAATAACCTTATTTGTTTTAATATTATTTAAATAACCTGCATACATTCTGTTTGAAGTTTTATTAGTATTAAAGTTATTGATACGTGCAACAATATTTGTTGTATCTTTTTTTATAGGTTCTGAAACGTGTTTTTCTTCATTTTTTTTCTTAGCAGGTTTTAAAGCAGGCGACTTAACCGGATTGTTTTGTTTTGCAATCGGGTTAGATACAGAATTCGATTTGAAAGACGTTTTCGGCGACGTCTCTACACTATCCAATTTTTCCTTATTGTTATTCAAGATTAAATTCCACCTACTTACACATTTTCTATAAAACAACTGACAAAAATTTTTTGCCTAAATTGATTAACAGCTTTACATAGCTTAAGAATATTTTATTATATTCTACCCTAAATGCAATACGTCATTTAGATGGCAAATAATACTGTTAACAAAACAGTATTAAGATAATTTAAATGATAAATCCTTTTTACCTACACTTAATAATACTACAATAGTAGTATAACTCATAATGAGAATTTTTACTACTTTTAGTTCTGCAATATTTACACATCTTAAAATTCATCGTCTTATACAGCGTACCAAGTGAGAAAAAGCTTGAGTATTTAATCCACGTGAACCATCATGTGTATTTTGAAACCAAACTAAATCCCTTTCAGCTTCCGAAGATGTCCAATAACCTTGGGAATCTATTCCCAAAAGATTTTTATTATAATAGATAGATAATAACTCATCTCTATTAGGCATAGAAAGATCTTTATTTATATTTTGACAAGCATTTGTAGTCTGGGCATAAGTTAAAAGTTCAGTATCCTTCTGATAAACATCAGGAGCATAAGCAACTACCTGTTCATCTGGATAAATTACTGTCACAAACCCAATATCTTTTCCAACTTCGTTTGGTCTGGCAAGACCGTTCATATCATAAATTGCGTTAACACAGACTCTATCCTGTCCCCAATGGTCAATTTTGCTATCACCTAAACAATTTGGATTATAAAATAAATTGACACTATAACCGTTTGACATTACAAAACCGTAGCTTGTTGAATTCCCATCGATTGTTTCACCGTTTGTCAAACTATTTGCCAGCTCTGACATCTTTTTAGGCATAGTAGTTTTAGTTTTTGGCTCAGTCAATGTGGTTATGTTACTTGAACCTATTTCTATTCCACAAGAACGCAAATCATTATTCTTACAAGTCTTTACTATTTGAATTTGCTTGCGTAAGTAGTTTTCGACAAAATCTTCAGCATTTGTTGCATTGCCAATTCCTTCGGTAACGGTTATATTTCGGACTGCTCCGCCAATAGTAACCAATGCCTTTTGACGAGCACCGCGATATTTTCTATCATTAGCATTATTTATTAATGCAGGCATTGTTAAGGCGGCAACTATTCCGATTATACCAAGAGTGATTAATACTTCTGAAAGAGTGAATGCAAATCTTTTATTGTGATACGTCATGTCACTATTATAACAGTTTTTATAGAATTTACAAGGGGTCGAAAACCCTTTAAGGAGCTTTAAATTTTCGCCCCCCCCCCCGCAAGCATAGCTGATGGACCCGGTACATTGTATCGGTTTTGCATTAACGCTATGATTAATGTCATTTGTGTTTTGCATGAATTTTACGGCATTTGGGATTAATGATTTTTTCATACTTATTGCTCCTTTTATAAAAATATATAACATTATAACATATTTTTTATTTTTATGCTACAATTATTTTCATAAAAAAGAACCGAGCTTATGTAATAAGGCAAAGTTTGCAGGAAGTTTATCTTTTTGGAGTGCAGACATTTGTGTAAGCCTTTCGGATTATTCGAAAAAGAAGTTTTTTAGACATTGATATTTTCTAAAACACTTCAAGGAACTTATTGGAGAAAAAAATGACACATTTTGTATCACAATACGGCATGGTTATTTCGGGAGCAATACTTTTAGTTGCTTACATTTTTATTGCTTCTGAAAAAATTCAGAAATCAGTCGTTGCGTTAGTTGGAGCATCGTTAACAATGCTCTTGGGACTACTTCCTTTTCACGGTCACTACGATGCTGTAAATCAAGTTTATGTAAAATCAGTTTTTGATTACATTGCATTTGAAGTAATATTCCTGCTTATAGGTATGATGATAATTGTCCATATAGCAAGCAAAAGCGGAGTATTTAAATGGATGGCAATCAGACTATTATGTTACACAAAGGGGCATCCTAAACTTGTTTTGTTTGTACTAGCAGCATTTACCGCAGTTGCTTCTGCTTTCCTGGATAACGTAACTACTGTAGTATTAATGATGCCTGTAACTTTTGTTATTGCGAAAGAATTTGATACAGACCCTGTACCATTTTTGATTACTGAAGTATTAGCTTCAAATATCGGAGGAACAGCGACTCTTATAGGCGATCCGCCAAATATTATTATTGGTGCTCGTGCAGGTTTAAGTTTTATGGACTTTGTTCTTGAATTAACTGATATTGTGGCATTAATATTTATTGTTTGTATTGCAGTGCTAATCTTTTTATTCAGAAAAGGCTTAAAAGCAACTCCGGAAAAAATGGCTCACGTTGCCAACTTAGATAATTCGCATACTATTACTGATAAAAAATTAATGATTCGCTCAATGATTACACTTGCTTTAGTAATCCTTGGTTTTGTAACTCATGATATTACACATATTGATGCGTATGTATTTGCCGTAGCAGGTGCAAGTTTCTTGCTTCTGTTTGAAAAACCAAAAGAAATATATAAAGACGTTGAATGGCTTACAATATTTTTCTTCGTAGGATTATTCATAATTATTGGTGGGTTTGAAGCAAACGGCGGTATAAGCTTTTTAGCAGATAAACTTATTGAATTAACAAACGGAAGTCTTTCAGCGGCAACAATGTTTATTCTTTGGGGCTCAGGAATTTTGTCAGGTATAATCGATAATATTCCTTACACAGCAACAATGGCTCCGTTAATTGCACAAGTACAACATACTCTTCCTTATACAGGAGAAGGACACCATCCTTTATGGTGGGCACTTTCTTTAGGTGCTTGTTTAGGAGGAAACCTTACTATAATCGGTGCAGCTGCAAACGTAATAGTATCTGAAACTTCGACTGTTAAAGGACACCCGATTTCATTTATGAGATTTATGAAATACGGTTCACTCGTTACATTCATCTCATTAACTTTAAGTTCAGCTTATCTGTACTTTAAATATTTACACTAAAACTTAATAACACACAACTAAAATTATGTATAACTATCTGGCCGTCAATAATGAACGGCCTTTTTTTTAGTTAAATAGATGCTTCATTTTTAACAAGTTTTATAAACTCCATTATGCCTTCATACATTTCATAATTCTCCTTGTACAAAGAAAGAGTTCTCGCTTGTTCTAAATCATTTACAGCCTTTTTATAATTTTCAGATAAAAGATATGAAATTCCTCTTAAAAAATATGCATCCATATCTGTGTTATTAATAGAAATAGTATGGCTAAAATCTTCAACAGCAGCAGCGTAGTCGCTTAAATTCCACTTAATGCAAGCCCGATTAAAATATGCATTTGCATAGTTTGGATTTAAAGTAATTACGTTAGTATAATCTTTTACAGCTCCGTCATAATTTTCAAGTTTCCACTCACAACCTGCTTTATGATAATATGCTTCAACATTTTTTATATCCAAAGAAAGTGTACGATTAAAATCTTCTATTGCTTCTTGATAAAGACCTAATTCTTTTTTACAAAGTCCTCTGTTTAAGTAAGCATTAACATTTTTAGCATTTATAGAAATTTCTTTTGTTAAATCCTGTATTGCACCGTCATAATCTTTCAGTTCTTTCCTTGACAATCCTCGCATATAATAAGCATTTTGCATATTCGGATTTATAGAAATAGTTTTTGTAAAATCGTCGACAGCACCGGTAAAATCATCTATTTTAGCTTTAGCAAGTCCTCTTGCCCAGTAACCCTGTGCCAAATTTTTATCAACTTCAATCGCCTTTGAAAAATCTGAAATTGCCCCTACATAGTCACTAATCTTACCTTTTGAAACACCGCTTTGAAAATATACACGTGCCTGATTAATATCCTTTGCCTCGGCTGAATTATCTTCCTGAGCCAAAACAGAAGATGAGAAAAACATTAATATAAATATAAGGGTAAGTATTCTTTGCATTAAAATCACTCTTTTACTACAGACTAAAAATATTTAATTATTCACCAAAATGTAATCTATCTAAGATATATAAAAGGGATAAACTTTGTATAGACATAATACCATAGCAAAAAAAAATTGCAACCATTTTTTTTAAATTATAAAAACCAGTCAATCAGCGGCCTGATTGCTCCACACTCCAATTTATAATTTTGTGCTGTATCACTTCTCAGTATATAATCGATTTTAAAATTTTCTTTTATAGGATTTACAATGTATATACTGTCATCTTTTTGATTAAAAACTCCACTGTAGTTCAAGCCTATGCGTGCACACTCAGGAAGCTTTATCTTGTTTGTTAAATCATCAAGGTATGCAAGACCATGAGTTCTACAAACAATTCCTCTGTATTTATATAATGCACATAAATTGTCTATCAGAAAAGGACATTTATACAAAAACCTCTCTGCCTTTGAAGCCAATTTATCCTTTTTCAAACCTTCAATATTTGCTCTTATTTTGTCTTTTGTTTCTTTTGGTAATCGTATAAAAGCACGCATTATATATTCAGCCTCAAGCCTTGAAAAAGGATATTCTCCAATTTCACAGCATTTAGAACATCCTTTTTCACATTTTATATAATTCTTTTGGCTTTCAAAATAACTTTCAAGTTTTTTATCAAACTCTTCAAGAAATTTTTCGTAAGCGTCTAGCATTATTCTCCTTTTACAAGTGAATATTTTCTTCCTTGAGAAATACCATTATAGTGAATATCTTCAGGAATTTCATTCATTTCTTTGTTTTTTAGAATAACAACATTATTCTTATCAGCAAGCTGTTCTTTTAATCTTTCATAATCTTTTTCGATTTGAAAATCAACATGCCCGCCATAATAATAAATTAATGAATATCTCCTACTAAATCCAAAAGTTGACAAGGTATTTTTATTATCTTTAGCGTAAGCTGCAAATTCCATTAAATCATTCTGCCCGAATTTATAATCAATATTAAAGAATTCTTTAGTTCCAAAAGCCGATAACGCTGCCATAAAAATAACGTAAGTAAAGAATACAGCCCATCTTTTCTTAAAGATAGCAAAAAGAATACTTAAAACGCCAAAAATTGCTAATAGTAATATACATAGCCATTTAGCAGGTAAAATGTCCATATACAATTGAAGCGGGAGAAACAGAGGTGTAAATATTGCAACACTTGCCGCCAGTATACATATTCCGCCTAAAATATAAACTGAAATATTTATGGCTTTCTTATTTTCTTCTTTTTCAATATAGTTATTCCACACAAACCCCATTATACAAGCAGAGAAAAAGTAAACCGGCAAAATATATGTTACTAATTTTGTACTTGAAGATGAAAAGAATAAGAAGGTTACAATAAGTCCAATCCAGTTAAACAACAAAAACTTTTGAGGATTAGTAAGTTCTTCAACTGCAAATCGCTTAAACGATTTCAACTTTGTAACAGCAACAGCTATTGCAGAAACAATCCATGGGAAAAATCCCCACAAAAAAGTTAAGAAATAAAAATAGAACGGCTGTTTTCTTCCGATTTCATTTGAGTTTATAAATCTTTCCAAGTGATGCTTAATAATATATTCATTAAAGAATAAAGGATCATGTATTTTAAAC
>JBKUMA010000063.1:0-7806 GCA_046955055.1 Candidatus Gastranaerophilaceae bacterium | reverse complement strand
ATACACACAATGCTAATAATAGAGCACCAAATATACCGAATTGTGCCGCACCACCTAAAAGTGCTGTTTTAGGGTTTGCAATTAACGGGCCGAAGTCTGTCATTGCACCAACACCCATGAAAATAATTAACGGGAATAATCCGCTATGGATACCGATTTCATAAATAATTCCCAAAAATCCGTGAGGACCAGCAATATCTGCAACAGGAATATTTGAAAGCAATCCGCCAAATGCAATAGGAACCAACAATAACGGTTCAAATTGTTTCTTAATACCAAGCCACAAAAGGAATAAACAAACCACAAGCATTATCGGAGCACCGAACTGATGTAAGAATTGTTCAAACCCGTTTGTGATATTAGGATCGACAGGCAAAACAAAATTTGCTATACCTGTTGATTCCCATAATTTACATAAACTGTCTGCTATATTCATTTTCTTTTTCCTTTATTTCTTATTAAGTGATTAGCCAATAGTAACAAGCACCTGACCTGTTTGAACTTTATTACCTACTTCAATTTCAACTTCTTTAACAGTACCTGACATAGGTGACTTGATTTCAGTTTCCATCTTCATATTCAATAACAGCGATCTTTCAGCATTAATACCGCTGGACTGTTTCATTACCAGAAAGAGTTTGCAGGAAATGCTGCTTTTGCTTCTACCTGATTTAACATCAAAGTCATGTTTACCGTTGACTGTTCTTTCTTCTGGCTACAGATTTTTTATAACTTGGTAACCATTATGAGTCATCAACTTTGTTCTTCTGAACCTTTTTCACATTTTCTAACACCTATTGTGCCCTTACTTCAAAATAAAAATCTTTACAAGCAGCAGATATAAAGATATTTTCATCAGTAATTGGTAACCCTGCATCTTCTAAACGTTTTTTAGCTGCAGGAATACCTTTGTTAGGATCTTTATCGTTTAAGTCAACAACTTTTTCAGTTGTAGGCTGCAAGTTAAGCTGTTCAGATGCTATTTTAACAACTTCACTATCAGGTTCACAAGGAGTTTTACCAAAGTATCCTAGAACCATTTTACCGTAACCTTCTGCAATTTTTTTCCAAGGCCCGAACATTACGTTGTTAAACGCTTGTTGGAAGTAGAACTGAGAAACTGGCGTTACAGAAGTACCGAAACCACCTTTCATAACAACTTCCTTCATTGCTGCAACAACTTCAGGGAATTTATCCATCAAGTTATTATCTCTAAGCATTTGAGTGTTAGCAGTCAAAGCTCCGCCAGGTAAAGGTGAAGAAATAATAACAGGGTTAGCAGCCATGGCTTCAGGCGGTAAGAAATAATCTTTCATACATTCTTTGAAAATTTCTTCTGTTTCAAGAATTTTTTCTATATCTATACCTAAATCATAGTCACTGCCTTTCAAAGCGTGCCATAAAGAAACAATATCAGGCTGAGAAGTACCGCCTGAAACCGGTTTCATAGCCAAGTCAACACCATTTGCACCACCATCTAAAGCAGCCATATAACAAGCTAAGCCTGTGCCTGCTGTTTCATGTGAGTGGAATCTGATATGTGCATCTTCGCCTAAAATTTCTCTTGTACGTTTAACTGTGTCATAAACCTTTCTTGGAGAAGAAGTACCTGAAGCATCTTTAAATGCAAGACTGTCAAAAGGAATACCAGCATCAAGAATATTTCTCAATACTCTTTCATAGAATTCAACATCATGAGCACCTGTACAGCCATATGGCAATTCCATCATCGTAATAGTTACTTCATGGTTTAAACCGTTGTCTTTAATGCACTGTCCTGAATAAATTAAATTATTAACATCATTCAAAGCATCAAAGTTTCTTACTGTAGTTACGCCGTGTTTTTTAAACATTTTTGCGTGCAAGTTGATAATATCTCTTGATTGTGAATCAAGTCCTACAACGTTAACACCTCTTGCCAAACTTTGCAGGTTAATATCAGGTCCTACAGCAGCTCTGATTTTATCCATTGTTTCAAATGCATTTTCATTACAATAGAAAATAGGTGACTGAAATCTTGCGCCACCAGCAACTTCAAAATGCTTGATACCAGCATTAACTGCAGCTTGTAAAGCAGGGATGAAATCATCTACAAATACTCTCGCCCCGTAAACTGACTGGAATCCATCTCTGAATGACGTATCCATAACCTTAATAAGTTTTTTAGCCATAATTTTTATATCCTTTCATTTATTTAATTATCTTTTTAACATGATAGCTGCAAGAGCAACTGCAATAGCTTCATCATCTTTAACAGCCGATTTGTTAGATTTCTTTTCTACAACTTCTACCTGCTCTGGGAAAAATTTATTTAAGTACCTAACTATTGCAGACATTCCCTGCATAGAAAAAATTAAGATACATAAAAAACACAGTACAAAGCCCATCCCCATTGCCATAAGGGTTAAACCCATCGTCAAATTTTCACTCATAATATATCTCCTATCGTTAATACTAACTCTTCATTATTTTTCAGAAGAACAAGTTCTCCTTTGTTATTAATTTCTTTTGCTAAGCCGCATTTTTTATCACTAAAGCCTTGTACACAAACTTCTTTTCCGATAAAACATGCTCTTGACACATAATCTTCTTTTATGAATTCAAAACCAACATCCAAAAATTTTTCATAATTTTCGAAAAATTTATCAGTCAATTCTTTTAAGAAAGCATCTTTATCAACATCTTTATTGATTTCAATATTTAAAGCCGTAGCCTCTTTATCTGTAATTTGAGAAAGAGAATTTTTTGATGCGTTAAGATTAACACCAATTCCCAAAACTAAACCTTTGAATTTATTTCCTTGCATGACGGTTTCAGACAATATGCCGGCAATTTTTTTACCGTTAATCAAAACATCATTAGGCCATTTAATTTGAGGATTAAGACCATAATTTTCAAGGACTTTGCTTAAAACTACACACAAATACTGTGTTAAATTTGAGTATTTTTCACTAAATGTTTGAGAGGGCTTTAATACAAAAGAAAGAAAAAGATTTTCATTACCTAAGTCAATCCATGAGCGTTGAAGCCTGCCGCGTCCGGCAGTTTGTTTTGCGGCATGGACAATAGACTTGTCGGCTAAATTTTCTAAATTAGATTTAGCATACAAGTTGGTAGAATCAACTTCTTCCAGATATACAGTATTCATTTTCTCCCTTAACATATAAAAAAACTTATGTATTAATTCTAAAACAAACAAAAAAAATTTGCGATTTTTTTTTTACGGTGTAAAATAAGTTCACAAGGGAGAGTTATACATGGAACATTGGGTTTACACATTAAATATAGCAGGACACTTGATTAAGTTGAACATGGACACACTTATAACAATGTGGTTTTCAATGCTGCTTTTAATTATCTTTGCAATAGTTTCAACCCGTAAAACATCAATTGTTCCTTCAAAGTTGCAGGTTGCGGCTGAAGGTATAGTCAATTACTTCAGCGGAATAACTAAGGCAAGCATGGGTGAAGAAGAGGCTAAGAAGCATCTACCTTTAATTTTAACTCTATTCATGTTTATTTTAACTGCAAACCTTGCAGGACAATTACCTTGGCATTTAATTCATTTAAAAACAGGAGAATTGGCTTCACCGAATAACGATATAAATATGACTGCAGCAATGGCTATTGTTGTTTCATTATATTATATATACTACGGTGTAAAGAAAAAAGGCAGTCATTTTTTTGTACATGGTTTTAGTATCGCGGATATAATTATAACCCTAGTCGATACTCTTGAACTATTTGTAAGACCTTTTTCTTTGGCACTACGACTTTTTGCGAATATTTTCGCAGGAGAAATACTCGTATTTACAATCCTGGGCATGGTTGCATACTTTGCTCCTCTACCATTCATGCTTTTTGAACTGTTTGTAGCATTAATTCAGGCTCTTGTATTTACACTACTTTCAACAACTTACATATCAATGGCAATAAAAGAAGAATAATAAAGGAGAAAAATTATGGCAATTGAACAATTAGCAGGTTTGGATTTAGCAAAATTAGGTGCTGGAATCGCTATCGGATTTGGGGCAATAGGCGGTGGCTTAGCTCTTGGTATAGCTACTAAAGGTGTTCTTGACGCTATATCCAGACAACCTGAAATTAAGGACGAAGCTTTTAAAAACTTCATTATCGGTGCAGGACTTGCTGAGGCAACTGCAATATATGCTCTACTTGTAGCTATATTATTAATATTCTCTAAGTAAAACATTGACCAATATAGCAACTAAAATTGGCTAATTACAAAACACCACTAAGAATAATAAAGGAAAGACAATGTTAGAATTTAATGCAACGTTTATAGTGGCAATAGTAAGCTTTTCAATATTTATCATTATTATGAATCAAATATTCTACAAGCCCATCTTTAAAATCATCAACGAAAGACAAAAATTTATTGATGATAACTATTCTGATGCAAAAAATTCTAAAGAAAAAGCCGATTCAATTTTGCATGAAAAAGACGAACGCTTAAACAAAACTTTAAGTGATTCTAGAAAATTAGTATCTGATAAAGTAGATGAAGCCAATCAAAAAGCTAAATCAATTACAGATGAAGCAAAAAGGGCTTCTCAAGATAAAATAGCCAACGCTAAGCAAAGTCTTTCAAAATCAGAATCAGAAACAGCAGAAGCTTTAAAAAATAATGTTAAAGATTTGGCAGAAACTATTTCCTCTAAAATTTTAGGAGAAAATGTTTCAATAGACAACGTAGATTACAATCTTGTAGATAAGGTATTAAAATAATTATGAAAGAAATTATTGATATATGGAACTTTATAGTACACAGCAACACCTTCAATTTTGTTGTAATGCTGCTGATATTAGGCTGGATTGTAAAAAAAGCAAATCTTGCAGAAGTTTTTGAAGGTTTAAAAAACAAAGTTATTGATTCCATTGAAAAATCTAAACAAGAAAAAGAAGAGGCTCTTAAATCATTATCTAATGCAAAAAAAGAAGTTGAAAATCTTGAAGATGAAATAAAATCAAGAATTTCTCAAGCTGAAAAACACGCTCAAACGGTTGCACAAAGAATATTTGATGAAACAGATAATAAAGTAAAACAAATAGAAGATAATATTCATAGAGTTGTTGAAGCAGAAGAAAAAACAATTTCTTCAAGGCTGACAGGCAAAATCGCAAAAGCCTCTGTTGAATTGGCTAAAAATCATATAAGTAATCTTTTAAAAGATCACCCGGAACTTCATGAAAAATATATTAATAAAAGTATTAATGACATAGATAGGATTAAATTATAATGGCTGCAACACAAATATCATTATCAGCAAAAAATTATGCAGATGCTCTTGTCAAATTAGGCAAAGACGGAGTGTTATCTTTTGATGATATTTACAAGAACTTAGAAATTGTAAATGAAATTACTTCATTATCACCGGACTTAGTGAATGTTCTAGAAAATCCGACTATTTCTGTTGATACTAAAAATTCTATTGTTGAAGAAGTTTTTTCAAATCAAATTGATTCTCATATAAAAGATTTTCTAAAAATTCTTATTGAAAAGAATAGATTTAACGAATTAAAAGGCATTATTGAAGCTTACAGCGTTGAGTTAGACAACATAAATAACATTAAACGCGTTGAAGTAACTTCAGCTATTGATTTAAACGAAGAAACAAAACAAAGAATTATTGAAAAATTACAAACAAAACTTCAAAAAACAGTCATTGCTCAATGGCTTAAAAATGAAGAAATTATCGGAGGACTTGTGATAAAAATAGATGATGATGTCATTGATTCAAGTCTGAAAAATAAATTAGAAAATTTAAGTAAGAACCTGTCAATATAAAGACGGAAAGGCAAGGGAACTAATATGGCACTTATAAAACCTGACGAAATCAGTTCTATAATTAAAAGCAAAATAGAAAATTATGACTTACAAACAGAAGTTTCAAATACAGGAACAGTAATTGAAGTAGGTGACGGAATTGCAAGAATTTACGGCTTACGTAATGTTATGTCAAACGAACTTGTAACTTTTGAAGATGGCAAAAACACTTTAGGAATTACACTTAACCTTGACGAAGATAACGTCGGTGTTGTTATTCTTGGAGAATACACTCAAATAAAAGAAGGTATGACAGTTAAAACAACTGGAAGGATTGCCTCTGTACCTGTAGGAGATAACTTAATAGGAAGAATTGTTGACCCTACCGGAAAACCTATTGACGGTAAAGGAGAAATAGAATTTTCAAAAACTCGTCCTATTGAAAGGGTCGCACCTGGTATTGTAGCCAGAAAATCCGTTCACCAGCCTTTACAAACAGGTTTAACATCAATAGACGCTTTGACACCTATCGGAAGAGGACAGCGTGAATTGATTATCGGCGACAGACAAACAGGTAAAACAGCTATTGCTATTGATACAATCATCAACCAAAAAGGTCAAAATGTTATTTGTATTTATGTAGCAATCGGACAAAAAGCATCTACTGTAGCCCAACTTGCCAAAACACTGGAAGAACACGGAGCTATGGAATATTCAATTATCGTATCAGCAACAGCAAATGAAAGTGCACCGCTTCAATATATTGCACCGTTTGCAGGTGTTGCTATCGGTGAAGAATTTATGGAACAAGGCAAAGATGTTCTTATAATCTATGATGACTTAAGTAAACACGCTCAGGCTTACCGTGCTATGAGTCTTTTGTTAAAAAGACCGCCAGGACGTGAAGCTTATCCTGGAGACGTTTTCTATCTTCACTCAAGATTGCTTGAACGTGCAGTTAAATTGAACGATGAACTTGGCGGCGGAAGTATTACCGCATTACCTATCATTGAAACTCAGGCAGGGGATGTATCAGCATATATTCCTACAAACGTAATTTCAATTACGGACGGTCAAATTTTCTTGGAATCAAACTTGTTTAACTCTGGTGTAAGACCAGCTATCAATGCCGGTATCTCTGTATCACGTGTTGGCGGTGCTGCACAAACAAAAGCAATTAAACAAGTCGCAGGTAAACTAAGACTTGACTTGGCTCAATATAATGAATTGGCTGCATTTGCACAATTTGCTTCTGATTTAGACCAGGCTACAAAAAACCAGCTACTAAGAGGTGAAAAACTTACAGAAGTTCTAAAACAGCCTCAATATAATCCTCTAAGCGTTGCAGAGCAGGTAAGTATATTATTTGCAGCAAACGAAGGATTGTTAGATGATATCGCTAACAATAATATTACAAAATTCAAAAAAGAATGGTTTATATATCTAAATGCTAATTTGGCTGAATTGGTTGAAAGATTAAACAACGGAAGTGCTTTGACAGAAGACGACAAAAAACTTCTTAAAGAAAGTATTGAAGCTTTCAAAA
The DNA here is from genome assembly GCA_046955055.1 of Candidatus Gastranaerophilaceae bacterium. Taxonomy (GTDB): domain Bacteria; phylum Cyanobacteriota; class Vampirovibrionia; order Gastranaerophilales; family Gastranaerophilaceae; genus JBKUMA01. The sequence continues at coordinate 472 of JBKUMA010000063.1, read as the reverse complement.
AAACATTTTAATTAAGAATGAATGGAGGTGAACCTTATGATAAGTTCAAACAACAACTCAATTTACAAAACATTTGCATTTCTTGGCAGTATATATCTGCTTACAACAAATGCCGTTAATCTTGTAAGACTTTATGATGTTGTCCTAAATTTCGGATTTATATTCTCTAATATTATTATGATTGGAGTTTCACTATTCGGAATTTTAGCGGGTCTTTGTATCATATATTATCTTGTATTTGACAGAAAAACAGATATGACAGAAATATTTTACAAAGTTATGGGATTTATCTTAGGTATACTTCTTATTGTAGTTTTCAGCTGTGCATTATTGCAGATTAATTCCGTATCATTTGTTTTGAATTACGGATTAGGCACAGTGCCTTTAAAATCTTCAGCTATAATTCAATCAATATCCTGCATACTTTGCGGTATATACATTCTTATTACCACATTAGGAAACAAGTAAGTAA
>JBKUMA010000062.1:0-7841 GCA_046955055.1 Candidatus Gastranaerophilaceae bacterium | reverse complement strand
AAGGATTTACACTTGCAGAAGTTTTAATAACACTTGGTATTATTGGCGTTGTTGCAGCTATGACATTGCCTTCATTGATTAACAATTACCAAAAAAGTGTTTTAAAAAATCAGTTTAAGAAAAGTTATTCTATGTTCTCACAAGCAATTCTTAAAACTCAATCCGATTTGGGTTATGTGCCTGAATGTTATTTTTATGAAACAGGGGCAATGGTTAAGCATAGTTGTGTTGAATATAATGAAGCAGGAGTTTGTCAAAGGTATGCAACAGGTGATGGGACAATTTTAAGTGGAAATGACCTTAGAGACATCAATGGCCCAATGGCTGAATGTTCTGTTTTTAAAACGTCATTATTAAAGAACTTAAATGTGGTAAAGACTTGCAATCAAGTCTATGATGACGGCTGTATCCCGGCATACAAAGGGTATGAAGATATTCTAAGAGAAACCGATGAAAACCTTTCTGACTATGATATCAATAAAAAAGGTTATGTATATCTTCAAAAAAGTGTTCTGTATAAAAAGCCTGGTTATGTTTTTTCTGACGGGAGTGTGTTGATTTCATTAAATGGCATTAATATATTTGCAATTGATATAAACGGCAAAAAAGGTCCGAATAAATGGGGGTATGATTTATTTAATTTCAGATTACAAGGACTTCCTACAAAACCGATTTATTTGGCTCCTCATCCTACGCAAATATATGAAAAAGGCGGTACACCTACAGTTAACATGGTAAAAATTATGAATAATTAAATACATATTTTTTGGTATTCGCAAAAATCGCATTTTTTTGAATGTTCTTTTTCAATATCAAAACTGCAGCTGTTTATGCGTTCACAAATATCTTTTATGCAGTTTTCGTAGACTTCTTTTAAGCTGTTATCGAATTGAACAGTGTAATTTTCATTGTTTTTTAAATCAATATATATAAAACTTAATGAGTTATATTCTTTTAAAAATTTATCGGCAGATAATAAATAAACCATTGTTTGGTAATCTTTTTCAGGATTTTTAGGTATAGAACCGGTTTTGTAATCGAGAATAAAATAGTCATTATTATCTTTCATCAAAGCATCAAGACGTCCGCCAATCCAAAATCCGTCAATTTTGCAAGACAAATTATATTCAGAATTAACATAATTTTTTTGAAAATAAGTGTTGTTTTTTAAGCTTTCCCAGACCTGCTTTTCTTCGTGTGTTAATGCTGTTTCAAGCTTAGAAATGTTATCACCTCTAAGGTAATAATGTGCAAGTGCGTGAACTTTTTTACCTTTTTCAAAAAATGATGCTTTTTGAGGCACAGAGACTCTTTGAACGTATTTGTAATAATATTTCAAAGGGCAGCTGTCAAAAGTTTTTATCATATTAGGAGAAAAATTATTCATTAATTTCTACCTCTCTGCTTAGAAGTTCGCCAAATATTATGCTAGGCTCCTGTTCAACTATTTTTTCAAAGGATTTTGTCTTTCTACTTGAACTGAAAAATAAATGTCTTTTTGCTCTGGTAATAGCAACGTATAATAGACGAAGATTTTCAGAAACAAGTTCTTGCTTTAAGTCAAACTCGGTTTTAGGCTTGTAATTTGGATTTAACCTTCTAATATTTTCCATAAAATCTGAATTTTTTAATTTAATTTGATTAAAATCAAGTGTTAAATTTTTCTCAGCCATTTCAGGCAGGAATACATAATCAAACTCATCACCCTTGGATTTATGAAGAGTCATAATCTGAACTTTTCCTGCTAAAAATTCTTTATCGCTTTCTTCTTCTTCGGAGAAGAACTTAAATCCGCTAAGCGATGGCTTTTTGGCTAATTCAGAAAGTCTTTCTATCAAAGTGCCATAATGTTTGTTGTTTACGGCAAGTCTTTTAATAAGTGTTGCTATTAAATAAACGTTTGATTTTTCAATCTCCGATGCGTAATAATGCATACCTATTTTTATAGCAAGTTCTTCCGGAGCCAGATGCGGGAATGACAACCAGTATGTCAAATCCCAATAGAATTGGGCAAGATGGATATTGTCGATTAAGTCACAATTCAACTGGATAAAAGGTTTTTCATACTTTCTTATTTCAGAACCTAATCTTTGTTTGTAAAAACCAAGTTCTGCCAAAATTTCGTAATTACCAGCAACTACATCATTATCAAAAGGCTTTGCAATCATCTGCATTATGGCAAAAATTGTTCTGAAAATAGCTTTCTGTTCAAGACATTCACTTCTTGTTATACTTTTCAGACCGCTGTCATTAATAAAATTCATCCATTGTGCTACCTGGAAGTTGTTACGTAAAAGAATTCCAACAGTGCATTTTGGCTCTTTTTTGAATGCATTTTTAATCTCTTTTAGGACATAATTGCGTTCTTCTAACGTTGAATTGAAAATGTCAGCATGGATTGCATTTTCTGAAACAGGATTTCTGCCTTCTACTTCATGCATATATATTTTGTAAAACGCCTGTTGAGTTTCACTTTGTATATCAGCCCAATTGACAAGATTGTTCGCTAAATTCCAAACATCTTTTGTACATCTTTGAGAACAGTCCATACTTACGCTGTTGCTTTCAGAAATGAATTTCCTAAATCCTTCAACATCAGCGTTTGAAAATGTTGTTGTAATTGCCTGATTTATATCACCACAACGGATTAAATTTTTATGTTTTGAACTTAATAGATTAATCAGTCTTTGCTGAATAGACGATGAGTCTTGTGCTTCGTCTTCTATAATATAATGACAAATATCTTGATAATATGCTAATATATCAGGATTATCCTCAAGCAATTTTACCGATGATATAAGCATATCGTCATAATCGATAAGGTTTAATTCTTTTAAAGCAATCTGATATTCTTCAAAAAATGCTTTAAACCTTTCAATTTTTTTGTCGCTTATATCTTTAAAAACCCCGCCTCCAATTTTCAAAACAGATACAGCTCTGTCAAATTCATCGGTTTCCATTTTTTTAAGTTTTAGTTTTGAGGCTATTTCTCTTACTATTCTGGTTCTTTGAGTATCATCACAAATTTCAAAATCAGAAGATAATCCAAGTCGTTCAAAGTTACCGTTTTCTTTAAGAATTCTAAGTGCTAAACCGTGGATTGTACTAATGTTAGGCAGTTGAGTTGAGTTTTGACGAATATTTTTAATCCTGTCGCGGAAGTTTCTGGCAGCACTTTCCATATAAGTCATAACGAAAATGTTTTCAGGATTAACCCCTTTATCTAATAGTTTAATAATCAAAGCAAGTAGAATAAATGTTTTTCCAGCTCCAGGTACAGCAGAAATTGCCATTCTGCCGTTTTCATAATCAAGTACAGGTTTTTGATCTGGCCTTGGTATGATTTTAAATGCAGGTTTGTCATCCTGTGTATCAGATTTTTCATCAAGAATTATATAATTTTCAATTCCGCCAAAGTTCTCAATCCCGTTTCCGTCAAAAAGACTTGAATATGTGTATATTTGTTCATTGGCACATAGGGCAAGTTTTCTTAAAATTCTTGCTGTTTTTTCTTTAGATAATTCAAGATTGTCATCGATAGTAAATTCATCTTTAACCCAGCCGCGTTGGAAAACCCAGGCGTTATACAAAGGCCCTGTATCGCTCTTTATCCATTCATCACTGGAAATATCAAGCCATATTTGATATTTGGTTCTTATTTGATTATCAATTACTTTTTGGGGGGTTCCTACTACCAGATCCTTTTCGCCGATTTCTAATACGGAATAAGGATTTTCGGCAATAATTGAATTTTCTATTTGTGTAATTATTTCTGTTTCACGCGAACTAAAATCAGCACCGAAAATGTTTTCAAAATCCTGAAGCTGTTTTACAAAGAAGTTAAATTTATTTAATTCATTTTTATTTACGCAAGTACATTCAGCAAGTTCATGGTAAATATCACAGACTTTTTCGGACATTTTTGCATCAGAATTTTCCAGTTTAAAAACAAGTTGGACAAATTTTTCGTACTTATCCTTATACTCTTCCAGCGGGAATTCCTCGTCTATAAATGTTTTGTTTTCGTCAAAGTTTTTCAATATATTTTTGCAGTATTTGACAGGAATTCCTAAAAAATCAGCCAAAACTACACGCAAGTCAAATTCTGAAAGATTGCTTTTCAAATCAGTATTTAATTTTAAAATCGTCAATGCAGATTGAACAAGCCTGTTTTGGATAAGCTTTTCACTCCCAGAAAGAAACATCAAATTCGCACCGTTTTTGACATTCTCTCTCAAGGTAAATTTAAGCATGTCGTCGATTACAGGTGTAATTATTGATATATCATTGGGGTTAATATTTTTTGCTGTTAATTCATTTATTTGTTTTACTGCTAAATCAAGCATAGAAGCTCTTTTAGAAGGTGAGTTTAACGAAAAATATTTTAGAGGCTCGTTTTTGTCACATGTAATATTGTTGTATAAGGTTTCTGCATCAACTGACAGTTTTGTTGAAGATATTAAATCTTGGGCTTTTTCATTGAATAAATCTTCAAATTTCCATATGGCAGTTTTATCAGCACTCAAATAGCCTGTTCGGCTTCCGCCTTTTGTGTCGTAAGCAATAAAAACATCTTTTAATTGTTTTGATAAATACTCAATAAAATCAAAGCAAATTGGTGTTATTTCGTCACCGTCATCTAAAAACAGATATTTTATTTTTTTGAAATATTCAGTATTTTTATAGATATAATTAAATACCAAACTCTGGCGAAGGTAATCAAAATCACGCAGAAATAAAGTTTTTGCAAGCAGTTTTTTTAATGCTGTTTTAGCGTCATCCGCAAAGCTTTCGCCCAAAACGTTTGAACGCCATTCGACTTCATCGTCATTTAAATTATTTTGTACAATGAGTGAATACCTTCTAAAAATTTGATGAAGCAGTGATTTTTTTGAGTTGTAACCTTTAAACTTAACCTCTTTTAAAATATCTTTTAAAATGAATTGTGACACTTCTAAACCAGCTAAATTAGGTAGAATTGTTGGATTGTTATAAGGGTTTATGTTCTCTAATACAGCCCAATTGTCTTGAATTGTATTATAGACCAGTGAGAAAAAAGAATGTATCTGCAATTTTTCAAAACATTCTACTTTTAAAAGAGATAAAGTTTTTTCAAGAAATTGATTTTTCTTATTGGAGTTTTGGACTAATACAAGTACCTCAGAAGCGTCTACACCAGAGTTAAGCAGGTTGGCGTATTCTTTAATAAGTCTTTCTGTTTTATCAGATGATAAGTCGCCTGCAAAAATCAAAATCCACACTCCTTTTCTCATACAATTGTACCATGAACAATTATTAATTTCTTTAGTGTATCCTACTTATATACTATTGCATTTTTTGAACGATTAGTCTATTATATAAACATAAACGGAGAGGTAAAAGATACATTAATTAAAACGCATGGAGGTTAGTATGCAAGAATTACAAGAACAAATCGGATTTTCAGCAGGTCAAATTTATGATTATTTATCAAACAACGGAGAAGCTACTTTCTCTAAAATGAAAAAAGAATTAGACCTTAAAGGAAACTTTGCTGACTTAGGTCTTGGCTGGTTAGCTAGAGAAGACAAAATCGAAATCTCTAAAAAAGGTGCTTCAGTTAGCGTAAGACTTAAATAGATTTCCGAATGTATAGAAATTAAATAAAAGAGACCGAAAGGTCTCTTTTATTTTGCAAAAAAAAAGCTTCTTGTTTTAAGAAGCAACTTGGAATTCTTTTCTTTATTCCTCGTGTAAAAGGTTAGTAGGTAGAAAGTAGTAGGTAAATGTTTATTTATAAACTTTGTCTAATAAATCTTTGTTATATATTAATTAAGTAAAAGTTATATACTAAATTGCAAAAACTACTTACTTTTGTTACAAAATTTAATATAGATTTGAATTATAATAATGAAAGATTCAATGAAAAGGACGTTAAATGAAAACAGCTATTTACCCGGGAAGTTTTGACCCGATTACAAAAGGACATTTGGATATATTAAAGTCAGGTACTGAAATTTTTGATAAAGTTATTATTGCAGTTGCAAGAAATTCTGAAAAAAATGCATTTTTAACAGTTGATGAAAGAGCTAAACTTATTAAAGAAAGCGTAAAAGATATTCCTAATGTTGAAGTTGACAGCTTTGAAGGGTTGACAATTGATTACGCAAGGGCTAAAGGTGCACAAATTCTTTTGAGAGGTTTGCGTGCTGTTTCTGATTTTGAATATGAAATGCAGCTATCTCAAACAAACAGTGCTCTTTCAAAAGATGTTAAAACAGTCTTTTTGATTACAAAACCAAAGTACAACTTTATTTCATCAAGCACAATTAGAGAAATATACTTGAATAATGGTGATATATCTATGTTTGTGCCTGAGCCTGTTTATGAATATTTGTCAAAGTCAAAGAAATGTTAAATTATATGGCTTCTTTAGGAATTAATTATTTGACAAACATTTTCAGCTTATGTAGAATGTAAGTATTAAGAAAGGCATAGGGATAAGCATGCAACAAAATGGTGTATATGATTTATTAAAAATGTTAGAAATTTCTTTGGAGGAAGGTTTCCCTATTATACCGCGTAAATTCACGGTTGTGAAAACAAAAGAAATTGAAGCGTTAATAGATAGAATTTATGCTTCACTTCCGGTGGAAGTTCAAGAAGCACGTGCGTTTTTAAGACGCAGAGAAGAACTTCAAATGGAAGCACAGCAAAAAGCTGAAAAAATTATTGCTGACGCTCAAATGGAAGCAGATAGAAAATTATCTGAGGCTGATTTCATAAAAGCTCTTGAAAGAGAAGGTATCAGAATAAGAACGCAAGTTCAAGAAGAATGCGAAGAAATCAAGCGTAAAGCAATGGAAGAAGCTGAAAATATCAGAATGCAAGCTGCAGATGAAGCTCTTAAGACACGTGAAGGTGCTGAACTTTATGCAGAACAAGTACTAACAAATCTTGAACACGATTTAACAAAGTTACAACAAGTCGTTAAAAACGGTCAGGTTTATATGGAAAAACTTCGTTCAGACTCATATGGCAGCTATGATGTTCAACCAGGTGGGTATACTTCAAAACAAACAGCTGTAAATTTTGATATAAAATAAGGTTTTAAAATCACTAATAATAAGCACCCAAAAGTATTTGCGGGTGCTTATTGTTTTTTAACAAAAGGTTTGCAATTTATTTTGTTTGGTTTATTATGTTAACATAAGCCGATTTAATTAGAATGTGAGTTGTATCACATTCTTTTTTAAAGAGGAAGAAAATAAGTAATTATTAAGTACAAAAAGGAATAAAACTATGGGTATCAAAGGAAAAAATGACAGAATGGTAGTTTTGGCTTGTGAAGATTGTAAAGAAAGAAACTACACAACAGTAAAAAACAAAAAAAATATTAAAGAAAGACTAGAATTAAACAAATATTGTCCGACTTGTAAGAAACATACAACTCACAAGGAAACTAAGTAGCGTAAGCTAGCTTAGGGCAATGGCTTTGTATTGTCAGCTTGCTGACTTGGCAAGACGAGAGTCAAAAGCTAAACCCGTTAAAGCAAGCGGGCAAGATATAGGGGATAAAACCCCACTTGCGTCCTTAGTTCAGTTGGTAGAACGTCGGTCTCCAAAACCGGATGTCGAGGGTTCGAGTCCTTCAGGGCGCGATTTATATAATAAAAAAAGGAAAAATTATCATGATGGGAACAGAAGAAAATGCATTGCAGACCTGGTTTGCAAATACATTAAACGGAATTAAAACCTACTTCAGAGGTGTAAGAACCGAGTGGGGAAAAATCAGCTGGCCCGAAAGACGTCAAGTAATAGCAGAAACAGTATTCGTAATCATTATCGTTTTTGTGTTTACT
>JBKUMA010000061.1:0-7847 GCA_046955055.1 Candidatus Gastranaerophilaceae bacterium | reverse complement strand
TTTTACAAATCATTCAGTTTAGGTACATTTAAGTCTTTTTTTATTAAATCCTTACATTTTCCGGTTTTATACAATAATTTTTTAAATCCTTTTTCCAAAAGTTCATTACCGCTAATGATATAAAAACCTACTAACGGAAATCTAAATAATGTTTCTAAGAAATTTTGCTTTCCTCTATCTTTTGAAGCTCCGAAATATCCTGCTCCACCCACTAAAACACAAGATGTTAATTGTCCTTTGCTCATAGTTAGTTTACCATTATTGTCTGCAAAATCTAAACTAAAAAATTTATTAAAGAAATTTGCACGCTTTTGATTTTTCTTAAATAACTTTGTACCAGGTGCAAGAATCATTTCAGAAACATTTTGCAAGAATTTCGAATTATGTCCTTTCTTTACAAGCAAAGCACTTGATAAAAGGCATCCTGCATAAACAGAAGCCGCTCTAAAAATATTTTTCTTTGCATTTTTTTCAACTCTTTTATTTAATTCTGCGTCTTTTTTATTTGATTTATCCAGATTAGCAATATTATCAAAATTACCCTGTTTAAAAACTTTCAGCGTCATCAAATTCTTAATATAGTTTAGTGTAAATTCGATTAATGGGATTGCAAAACTGCTTAAAGCTAAAGCTGCTTTTACAGGCATTAATTTTTTGTTGTCCAGAGATTTGTTTTTAAGCAGTTCAGCAGCGGGAGTTGAGATTTTTTTATTGAGATTAGAATTTAATCCTTTTGAATATATCTTTCTGAATATATTTTCACCCAGTAATGTCGGGCAGTAATACACAAGTAAAGATTCTGAAAGTTCCAAGAAAGAATTTTCGGCTAAGTCTGCCTTGCTTCTTGCAAACACAGCTTTTGGAGCAAGCCCTGTCATTGTGTCCTGAAAAAATTTAACGTGCGACAAACCTGCTCCGCCTTCTTGTATTGAAATAATTTTTGATGCAGCATTTAAACCACTGCTTAAAGGCATTACGCCTGTAAATTTTGTATTGTTTATATTTTCTGTTCTCATTGTTGTAATTTCCTTATAATCTAAATAAATGCATAAAAATAACCTGTTCAAAAAGAGAACAGGTTATTTGTTAAATCGATATACTTATATTAGATTATCGCCAGCAAAAATTACCTGTCTCCATTGACAGGTGCCACCATGATTGAGTGTTTAAATTTTTGTTTGGCATAATTACAAACCTTTCGTAAGTGTAACTTATCACGTTAAGATTAAAAAGTCAACAAAAAATAATTTGCTAATACTAATAAAAAACATTTTTTAATGCCTTACACATAAGATTTACGGCAAAACGCGAAGCTTCTGAGTCTTTCAATCCATCAAAGACCATAAAGCCGTGAATAGTCCCGCAAAATCTCACACAGGAAGCCTGCACTCCGCATTCATTTAGTTTTCTTGCATATAACTCACCATCATCTCTTAACGGATCATTTTCGGCGGTAATAATTAAAGCAGGAGGCAGTCCTTCCAAATCTTCACAACGTGCAAAATAAGGAGAAACATGAATATCATATTTATCTTCAATATGTTCTAGATAAGCTTCTAATGCACAGTCAAGAGTATTCTTTGTTAACCATGGTCCGTTAGTAAAATCCTTTACTGACTCAAATACAAAATCAGCATTTGTTAAAGGATACAGTAAAACCTGATAATTAATTTCAGGGAACCCTTTTTCTTTTGCCATAATAGCCATAACAGCAGCAATATTTCCGCCTGCACTGTCGCCTGCTACCGCAACTTTTTTATTATTAATATTAAACTCAAAAGAGTTATCAATTACATATTTGATTACATCATAACATTCATTTATTGCTTTTGGATACTTGTTTTCCGGCGAAAGAGAATAATCCGGAAAAATAACAACAGAATTCGCACAATTTGCAATAGTTCTTATTATTCTGTCATGGGTATTTTTGCTGCCTTTCATCCATTCACCACCATGAAAATAAAATATTACAGGCAAATTATCATAATTCCCGTCAGGTCTGACAATCCTAACAGAAACATTTCCGTCAGGGCCAACGGGAAGCTCTCTGTCTTCAATCATAGCAGGTATAATTTCATGTGAATGCTGCATTTCTTCAAAAATAACTCTTATATCACCAAAGGTTTTAGTTTCATTAACAGCTTTGATATCTTTTGGTGAATTACATTGAGTATCGATAAATTCAACAAAATTTCTTGTATCTTTTGCAATATCAGGATTACTAGACGTTGGTTTTCTCATTACATTTTCCTTTCTTTCTAATATTTTCTGCCAAATTTGCAATAATTAAATTAATCTACTGTTCAATAATTTTTAAGTAATATTACAATTTTTTTTAAAATAGCAAGAAAAATTTTTTTCATGTATTATATATCTGGAAAAGTTATAGCAATTTTATTATCAGACCGGTAGGAGAAAAGAAAACATTGATTAAATCAACCCCTTATGTTGTCAACTCAAAAAACAATATACCGTATTTTGGGATGAAAAAAAATGACCAGAACGAGTCATCAAAAGCACAATACAACGACCCGCTCAACAAATGGCCTGTAAGAGGTTTAGCATACTCAAATGAGTTAGGAGCAGCTATCAGCGAAGTCGCACCAAAACTTGGAACAGCATTATGGTTCCCTGCATTTTTATATTTCGGTGCTGATATTTACGACAAATACAAAAACGACAAAGCTTCATATGACCCAAATGCAAAACGTGGCACCGAACAAGCAATATTCCAGCTTCTTGCTAGTGTTATTTTGCCTACAGCTGCTGTAAAAGCAGGGCAGAAAGTTGCTTCAATACTTGGTGTTATGGGTAAAGACGGATTAACTCTTCAATGTAAGGAAGAAATAGCAAACTTCTTACAAGAATTTGCCAGCCGAAGAAATTTATCCGAATACAAAAACAATATTCCACAATTTAAAAAGGAATTCTTTGAGCAACTCGATAACAAACGACAAAACTTAATCAGAGAAACTAAAATTGAAAATCCTTTAAAAACTGTTGCTAAATACATTTTCAACCGTAAACATCCTCATGCAATAGCAAAAAGCCAAAAAGAAAATGTTACATCTTATGCTGACAAATGTATAGACAAAATTTTCGAATTACATTCAGATTTGCTGGATAACAAACAAAATAAAGATCTTTCAAATAAATTATTTAAAAAATTCCAAAAATTAAAAGACAAATATAAAGCAGACAGTGATATTAAAATTAACAGCAAATATATTGAAAATGCTGCAGACGATATTATCAAAAAATTTGAAAAAAGCCGTATGATGAATGCAAAAATCTTAAAGACTATAGGCGGTTTTGTTGCTCTTGGACTTGCTATAAAACCTATTGATAATTTCGTTGAAAAAGTTATTATGAAAAAATATGTTGAGCCAAACTTATCTATGCTCGACAATTCTCAAGTAAAATCTTATAAAGAAAAAATATTAAATTAATCAATTTTAATTTTCACAACAACTTTTTTAACTTCACAACTATTATCATTGTAGTTCATTTGAGGGCTGTGAGCTTCATTCGGATAAAGAAGTGCAAACTTTCCTTTTGATAATTGAATAGAGTTTAACGGGTAAGCAGGAGTGTGAAAAAACATCACATCCCTGCTTTCATCATATTCATTAGAAACGGATAAACCACTGATATCTGTATAATTCAGCTGTTCTTTACCATATAAAAGTAATTGAATATCGATATATTTTTTATGAGCTTCAAGAGGACAATCCTGATGAGATTTAGTTGTATAAACATTGACATTTGCATAATTATTCTCATCAATTTTATATTTTCCTTCCGCGATATCATCTGACATTGCATTTATAAAACTTACAACATTTTCAGGAATGTTATATCTTTCGATATTAGTTATGTCATCATATATCATTATTTTTTCCTTTCAATTAAAATTTTAACGGTTTATTGGGTACTATTCTGCAATCTGACTCTTTATTTGAACAGATGGACTGCTTGCTTGACAAGTCATTATCAACTACACCTGTACAATAGTTGGTGGCGGTAACATATTTGGACATACAGGCTGCATGTTGGAAATCTGTACTCTTAGGTGTCATCCAATTTACTTTTCTGGAGGAACCGTATGTATCATATTTTACACTTACAGCAAGGTGTGCTTTGCTGTTTCCACCTGCTTCTTTACCTCTTTCATAGCCTGGAATGACTAGACCCGAAAAGGTGATATAGAATGGATAAACATCTTCATACAAGATACTGTCACCTCGCTCGCCATCAATATCCACATAGACGATATACCCTTTTTCATTTAGACCATCGAGAGTTGGGATTGTTACTTCTGAGGAATCTTTATCGTCTGTATCGGTCACAGCGACACACTCTCCACATTCACCTTTGCTTGTATCGAGTTCATAACCTTCGTCACAAGTTGGTGCTGCACATGCTGTAGTGCTGTCATCTGGATCAGTTGATGCTGAACCGCCTACACAGGCACATACATTATAGTCATAATACTGGTCTGAATTACATTGAGTTACGTGGCAAGGGCTGCCTTGGGAAGGGCAGGTTTGGGATGCCGGACGACAGTTTGGATATGTATCGGCCCAGCAGGCACAAGCTTCTTGTGTCTCATTGGGCACCACGGAAGTAGCATATGCTTTAGGCTGGGTTAAGTTTTGGAGAAAAACTACTAACTTGTCACTTAAAGTATGTATAGATGCCACTATACTTCTGATTAATGAATCACTATAGATTTCTGGCGTTTGCATGGCAATACTTGTATTACCTTCTAATTTCTTTATTGCTACAGCAGGATTTTTTACATTATATAGTCGCATGCCGTTACGTAAGACAATGTCTGGCTCTAGGTTTGAAAAATCACCTGAAGCTAAAACTTCTTTTATTTGTGCTGTATTTTTTCCTGAACAATTGAATTTATTAGTATTAGTCAGACTTACAAAAGCATCACAGAATGCATTTCCATCTTGTGGAAGAGTTATATTCTTTTCTCGACACATTTGCTTATCTTTATCATATACCTGAGTAGGAGTACAATCATCGGCCGTTTGAGGTACGCGACACGAATTCATATCAGCATCCCATATCTCGCCGTCTCCACAAGCTTGAGCTGTTACACAGCTTTTAGTTGAAGTATCAAAAACCTTGCCGTCAGGACAAGATACACAACTGCAATTTTCAACTAGTTTTCCTTGTAAGGCACAAGAAGCCTCGGTTTCACAAGCCACACATCCTGTACCGCTTTCATTTGGAACATAGTTTGTGTGTATATGAGAAGGACAGGAGATACAAACGCCATTCGACCAATATTTTCCCTGAACTAAACAATCTTCTGGTAATTTATCAGTTTCACATCTTCTACAACTAACCTGATATTTTCCCATATATGAATATGAATATACAGAATAGCCCAATGGGCAACCTCCATCATAAGCTATTGAAATCCACTTGCTGCAAGTTGAACTCTCTCCACCAGAGCTGGAATCTCCACCACCACTAGGAGTTTGAGGATCATAAACACAAGAAGCACATCTATAATGAGAATTCCATGAACAAGCTGAATAAACTTTTTTATAGTTTGTATTACAAGATAATGCTACACAAGGATCTACATTTGAATGACTACTCATATCCGTGGCACACTGAGTTTCTGACATACCTGGATAATCAGTATGTTCAATAGCAATAGCAGGCAGTTCAATGAAACTTTGCATTTTAGAAATCAAGCTTTTACTTAAAGATCTAATAGGCAATTCGGACTTATAATTCCCGTATTGCTCTGATAAATCTGAGTCCGTAATCATTTCACCTGTTACGGATGATAACAAATCATATGCACTGTAATATGTGTATTTTACCACTGAATCCATATGTGCTTTGGTTATTTTTAAACTTACAGCTACTATTACAGCAATAATCAGCATTACAATAACAATTTCAGTTAAAGTGTAAGCTTTAAACCTCTTAAACAAATCTTTCATACTTATAGTTCCTTATATTGTACTATCAATTTAACTCTGAAAGTGCCTTTTCATAGTCTTCTTTATTAGGAGCTTTACCATGCCAGCCGGCATTGTTTTCCATAAAGCTTACACCTTTACCTTTAATTGTATTTGCTAGAATAGCCGTAGGCTTTTTATTTAATTTAGCTTTTTCTATTGCTTCATATATTTGCTCAATATCATGACCATCAATTTCGATAACGTCCCAGTTAAAAGCTTTAATTTTTTCATCCAAAGGATCAAGTGATTTTACATTTTCTGTGCAGCCGTCGATTTGCAATCTGTTTCTATCAATAATTGCTATCAAGTTATCGAGATTTTGATGTGAAGCATGCATAAATGCTTCCCATACATTTCCTTCCTGTAATTCACCGTCACCCAAAAGCACGAATACATTTGCCGGATTTTTATCAAGCTTTAACCCCATAGCGATACCGCAAGATATAGACAGCCCCTGTCCCAATGATCCTGTTGCCACCTCAACACCCGGACAGAAAGGTACAGGATGTCCCTGTAAACGAGAACCGAATAACCTGAATGTCATCAATTCTTCTTTAGGGAAAAATCCTAGTTGAGCAAGAACGCTATAAAGAACTGAAGAAGCATGACCTTTAGATAGAACAAATCTATCTCTTTTTTCAAAATTTTTATCATCAGACCACTTAGGAAAAACATTCATGCATTTGTGATATAAAACAGTCATTAATTCTGCAGAAGATAACGCACCGCCAATATGTCCTGATTGTGCATTGTAAACCATTTTTATAACATTTATTCTTGTTTCTTTGCACAAATCTTTTATTTTTATTATTTCATCATCACTTAACATTTATACTCTCCCTGTTATCTTCTCATTTAAAACTTTTAATGCAAACAACGGCAAAGTCGGGAAAATTCTCTTAAATCTTGCCGGTTCTTTAATTGTTCTGTAAAGCCATTCTAAACCTAATTTTTGATATATTTCAGGAGCTCTTTGTACCACACCTGACCAAACATCAAAGCTTCCGCCCACACCTATCATAAGCGAATCAGGTAAAATATTTTTTGCTTTATAAATAAATTCTTCTTGTTTTGGAGAGCCCAATGCAACCAACAAAAGCTTTGGCTGCTTTTCTTGAAGGTCTTTCAAAACTTTTTGTTCATCTTTAAAATAACCGTCTTGAACATATACTATATCAGCTTCAGGAGTTTCTGATTTTATATTGACAACAGCTTTTTCTATAATTTCAGGTTTTGCACCCAAAAAGCCTATAGATTTTCCTTCTTTTGCAAAAATATTAATCATGTTACGAGAAAACTCTATTCCTGCAATGCGTCTAACTTTATGCCCTAGAATTTTAAGTCCGATTTCTACACCGACACCATCAGGAATTACAAGCTGTGCTTCCTGAATTATTTGTGCAAACTGTTTATTTTTCACTGCATTATCAATCATCTCAGGATTTATAGTAACAACCTGACCAGATACAGAATCTGCATATTCTAACGCATTTTCAAAATCAAAAGAATCTATATTTAAGCCTTGCAGCTTCACAGTTTTTCGTTCCATAAATTTATTATAAACTAATTTTACTAATAGGTAAAGTAATTAGTTAATAATCTTTGCAAGTTTAAACAAATAATCTTCTTTTGCACCTGATTGCAAACCTTTAGGGATGAAATTTTCTTCATATTTCATAACAGCATACCTGTCAGTCATTCCGGAAATATAATCAGTAACAATTCTTTCAATCTTAGATTCTTCGCAAACAGGTTTAAGCATCTCTTTGTATAAATAAAATAACTCTTTAACAACATTTCTTGCTTTTTTCTCTTCCAGCTTTGCCGGAGAGTCCACATAAACATTAT
>JBKUMA010000060.1:0-7877 GCA_046955055.1 Candidatus Gastranaerophilaceae bacterium | reverse complement strand
CGGCTGTAAATTCCAGTTAATATCATAAATATTTTCTGTTCTGTTTTTAAATCTTCCGCAGTCAATCCAAATAAACTTTGGTTCTCCGTTAAAACAAAGTGTTTTGTAATCGTTTAATTCTCCTTTTGAATCAACAATGTATTGTTCTGCAATAATTTTGGGCGGGATATCTTTGTATTGAAGTTCAAGACCTGCTTTGAACGCATAATTACGCTTCATCCATTTGTCAAATTTCTTTTTTGTTTTTGCTTTATCAAACTTTGATTTATCTTTTACAATAATATTCCAAGCACATCCATGGTTTGCTTTTAACACAAATTGATTTGGAAGTTTATCAAAATCTATATCATCAAAATTATCCCAAACACCCAAAAGAGGTATTAAGTATTCTTCGCCTATCTGTTCTTTTATCCACTCTCTTACAAGGTATTTGTCAGCAAGCTGTGTTTTCAACGGCGAGTTGTCATATAATTTCAGCCATTGAATTTTTTCGTTGAAAGTTTTAGGATTATCCAGGTTTAAAGTTTTGCCTGTACTTTTTTTATACCATTTTTTTAGCATAGCAGGGAAATCTTTTTCATCAGTATTCTTTTTGAACGACAATTTATAACTGCCTATCCTCAAATTTAAACCATCACCGTATTTAATTTGTTCAATAATATCCATATATAGTCTCCAACTTATTTATTTAATCGTAAAATGTATGTGTTTATGTGTCAAGGTTTAGTGAATATTTATGAATTTTATCTTGAAACGATGGCGTTTTATTTGTAATATAAAATTATAGATAAGTAAAAAAAGGCAGGAATTATGGAAATAAAATCTTGGGAAGATTATTTTTTAGATTTGGCAAAGACATGTGCAAGCCGTTCTAACTGTATCAGAGCACAAGTTGGTGCGGTAATTGTAGGTGAAGATAAAAAAATTAAAGCAACAGGATATAACGGCACACCTTCAAAGGTAGAATCTTGTTATGAACGCGGAGAATGTTACAGAATAAAACATAATATTCAATCAGGAACGCGTTATGAAACATGCCGTTCCATTCACGCTGAACAAAACGCTATTATTCAAGCAGGACAAGACAGATGCAAAGGTTCAACAATGTATATATGGGGACATAATTTCATTTGTATATTGTGTAAGCGTTTTATAGTTCAATCAGGAATAAAAGAAGTTTACTTGAGAAAAGAAGATGGGGCACCTGTTGTCCACGTTTCAGTAGAAGATATAAGACGCGAACTTGAAGAAGTTCAGTAATATCTTGATTTTCTATAAAAAATCATTAATGCCATGATAACTCTCTAGTTATTATGGCTTAATTTTATGCATTTTTCTACAGAATTTGTATGATTTTTGCCTGATTAAGTGAATAAAATTGACAAAAATGCGATATGATAAATATATGAAAGGCAGGTAGTTAATGGATAGTTTTTACCCACATTATGATTTGGCAGGAAGAATTCAGCATACAAAGCTTGATACAGGTTTGGGCGGTCTTATGCCATCAGGAAGAATGGACAGAGTTGAAACAGCAGATGCTCCTGACTTTAAACAGGTTATGTCAGGGCTTGCGGAAAACTTAAACAATGAATTGAATGCACCAGATAACTTATTAAAGGATGTAATGTCAGGAAGCCAGAATGTTGATATTCACGATGTAATGACAGCTATGGCAAAATCAGAAATCAGTATTAATATGGCAACCCAATTTACGGGAAAAGTCATCCAAGCGTATGACAAAGTTATGCAAATTCAAGTGTAAAATATAAGGTAGTAAAGTTAACAGACTGGGAAAAAAATGGATTTTCAAAAATTATTGGAAAACAAAGCATTATTATACGGAATAGCAGGCGGAGTATTTATTTTGTTAGGCCTGTTTATTACAGTAGGTATTATCTCAAGCTCTCACAACGCAAATAAGGGTGGTGTAACTGTTACTGATGAGCCTATTAAAGAAGATGTTGATTTGTTAACGACCGATAATTTAGGTAAAGCAATAGAAATTCAGGCATTGCTTGCAAAACATGATATTGCTGTTAGTCGTAAGATTGACGGTACAAAATCAATTTTGTATTTGAAAAAGGGCGACTGTACAACAGGCAGAAAGAAATGTACAACTTCTCAGCGTGATGAAGCCTTAATCCAAATAGTTCAAAGCGGTTTAATGGACCAAAATGTAGGCTTGGAAATTTTTGACAAAGGTGACTTTACTTCAACAAAAGAAGATAAAAAGATTAGACTTGCAAGAGCAATTAATGGTGAACTTTCAAGACTTATCAGAAGAATTAAACCTATTGAAAATGCATCAGTATTCATTTCTATACCTGAGCAGTCAATGTTTACTTCAATGCAAAAACCGGTAACAGCAACAGTTCAGGTTACAATACCGTCTGATGCAAAACTTGACCAAACTAAAATTAAAGCCATAACCAACCTTCTTTTGGGAAGTGTAACAGGTTTAACGGCAGAAAATATCGCTATCACAGACACAAACGGCAATACTTATCACAGTATTATGGATGCTGAAGATGAAATGCTTCAAAAAATTGAAGAAAATGATAAGTATATGACCGGTAAAGTTCAGCAGCAGCTGGATAGATTAATCGGTAAAGGAAACTATGTTGCAACAGTGAGTACGTTTTTACGTCAAGCTCCGGTTGAAAAATATACAATTGATTACGACCCTAACCGCAAAACAGCAGTAAATGAACAATCTTTTACTGAAGGTTTGGGTGATAGAACTACTGATTCTAACAAAGGAGTTAATGCAGTAAGTGTATACTTGCCTAACGGCTTGCCTGCAAACGGTTCTGATTCGTCACAAAACAGAAACTATTCACGTCAGGCAACTGAAACTCAATACGGTGTTACTAAGACTCAAACAAACGAATACATTAAACCGGGTGTTATTGAAGAGATTTCTATTGCAATAACTCTTGATAAAAATGCTCTTCCTGCAAACACTACTTTAGAAGAATTAAAAGAATTAATTGCACATGCAGCAAGTCCTAAAGTATCTGCGGATAATGTTTCTATAGCTTTCTCAGATTCAAATGACCCGTATTTAATGACTGATAAACCTTCTAATCTTCCAAAACCTGATGAAACAGGCAATCCTTGGTGGTTAGCAATAGCAGTAAGCGGTGTAGGTTTGCTGATAGTCTTCAAAGCTGTTTCAGATAAGGTTAAAAAGGCAAGAGAAGAAAGCTTAAAAGAAGTTGAAATGCTTCGACAAAAAACAGCACAACAAGAACAACAATTGTCTGCAATCAATCAACAAGCAGCACAGTTAACCGAAAGACAATCAGAATTGGCTCAAGGCTTGCTAGAACAGCAGCAGAGAGAATTTATTCCTCAACAAAATCCGGATCAGTTGATTGATACACTGTCACATCTGTCAGCGGAAATATCAGATGCTGATGATGAAGAAGCAGCAGAAAAGATTAAGAGTTGGATTGAACAAGGATAATTTTTGTAAAGTATAAGAATAAAGGAGTCATAAGTATGAAAAAATCATTAAAAGACATTGTTGTTAATTTTATGCAAAGTTCAAAATTACAGAGCTCAAATAAATTCATGCAATCACGACACAATGTGGAAACCGACTTCGTCGGCGGGGGGGGGGCGAAAATTTAAAGCTCCTTAAAGGTTTTACGTTATCTGAGGTTTTAATCACTCTAGGTATTATTGGTGTTGTTGCTGCGATAACATTGCCATCTTTAATCCAAAAAATTAATGATAGACAAAATATAGCAAAATGGAAAAAAGAATATTCGGTTATTAATAATTTTGTGGATAAGGTTACTGCAGATAATATTATGATTTGTGCATCTTACAATGGTTATGGCGGGTGTAATGTACATGAATCAAAAGTCTTTTCAGATGAGTTTCTTGATGCTTTTGAAGCTAATATTGATATTGTTGATTCGTGTAATGGACGAAGTGGAAATGATTGTGATAATTATTCATACTGGTCTCCTAAAGACATTAAGTATAAATGGTCAGGTTTGGCGTACCACACGACAGCAACTCGTTATAATACTTTATATGGTAAGTGTTCTAATTGTGGGATAAATGCTTATAATATGGGCACTCAAGCCTATTTATTAAAAGATGGTGCTGCTGTTTATTTAGGCACTTCTCATGGCGGTCCATATGTTGTAGTTGATGTTAATAATGCACAAAAAGGTCCAAATCAATTAGGGCGAGATTTGTTCGCGGTTAAACTTTTAGCGACGACAAAGGCTCAAAAGGCTATGCCTTTAGGTGCAGACGGAACGCAATATACAAGTGAACCAAACGGTACAAATGGCTGTTCGAAAGATATCGGAAATAAAAGTGCAAACTATTTGCATGAAGCTTCCGGTGCTGGCTGCAGTGCTAAATATCTTCTCGAATAATTAATTATTTGTTTGAATAAAAAGACTGATTATATCGTTTAGAGCTGAATATTGTCTTTGGTATTTTTGTGATTGTTTTTCAAGAACACCGATTTGTCTTTTGTATTCCATTATAGTTGCCTGACATTCACGTGAAGAATTAGTCAAACCTTCTTGAACTTGTTGAGCTTCTTGCAAAACACTTTTCATTGAAATGCCAAGGGCTTCCATAGTTTGTCTGATGATTTGAGCACCTGTTTGTTTTGAAACGCCTGACGGAAGCTGGTTGATAAGTTGTTTCAAAACAGCTACATTTGTTGGAATTTCAAAACCGTCAAGGTCATTGGCAAAATTGTCTTTATCAAAAGACTGGTTTTGTTGGAAAGGCATCATGCTGACTGATTCAAAATTATTAGATGGTTGAAAACCTGAAAAATTATGAGTGTTTTCGGAAATAGAATCTTGATGGTAATCATTAGAGTCGTTCATAGAATCTGAGTCGTTTACAAATTCAATATCCGGAGTTTCTTCTGAAACGTTAGCAGGAGCTTCTTCTATAGCAGGATTATCAACAACTTGTTGAATTTCAATTTCTGACTGCATTTTAAGAGCTTCAACGATTTTTTTACCCACACCTTCTGTAATTCTGTTACTTACCATCATACCCTCTTTATTTCGTTTGTACTCCGTAATTATAATATGTTCAAAAAATTATTTCAACAGAATATAGCCATGTGGGCTATAATAGTTACGAAATAATAAGAAAAATATATAATTTTTGGATTATGATATAATTTTATTAAGAAAAATACTGTCAGAATGTTTGAGGTCTAAAATGAAAAGAAGAGCGTACATAAGTGTATATGATAAAATTGGGTTAATTGATTTTGCAAAAAATTTGGTAGAAAAATTTAATTATGAAATAGTGGCAGGCGGTGACACCTATGACGTCTTAAAGAATGCTGAAATAGATGTTATGAATGTTACACAGTTTTCAGGCTGTCCGAGTTTATTGTCAGGTGAATTGTGTGCCTTAAACGAAACTATTATCGCAGGTATTTTATCAAACAGTTATGAAACTGAACAGTTAACTGAATTGGAAAGATTTGCAGTTAAAACTTTTGATATGGTAATAGTTAATTTATGTCCTTTTGAAAGACTTTCTTTAGAGACTAATGATTTTGATGAAATTATTAAGAAAATAGATATTGTTGGCTGTACGCTTTTGCAAGCAGCATCAAAAAATTATAAAAATGTAACAGTTATTACTGACAAAGTTGATTACTATGTGGCTGTGAATGCAAATGAGTTTGGAAGACTTAAACTTGCAGTTAAAGCCTTCAACTTTGTATCAAATTATAACAGAGCTATAGCACAGAAACTTTCCGAACAAATCGGTGATAAAGGTTTTAAAGCTTTTAACTTTGAAAAAATAAGAGATTTACAGTTCGGTGAAAATACTCACCAAAAGGCCGCTATTTATAAAAATGAGAGAATGGTGGACTATGAAGTTCTTAATGGTAAGGAACTGTCTTATAATGATGTTTTAAATGTTACTGAAGTTATGAATATTGTTTGTGAGTTTTTTGATGTTAACGCCGTTGCTGTTGTAAGACATACGAAACCTTGCGGTGTTGCATTGGGACGATCTATTTACGATGCTTATACAAAAGCATTTGACTGTGATCCGGTAAGTTGCTTTTGCGGAACTTTTGGATTTTCTAAACCTGTTGATTTTGAAGTTGCGAAACATATAAATTCTATGTCTGTTGAAGTTATAATTGCTCCGGACTTTGAAGAAAAAGCACTGGAATTGTTAAATGAAAATCCTGATATTAAATTGGTCAAATTAAATATTTCGCTTGAAGAATATAAAAAACTTACCAGTGAAGAAATTATGATTACTCCTTTTGGAACACTTGTTCAAGACTCAAATAACAGCGAACTTAAAAAGGATTTATTTAAAGTTGTTACACAGTTAAAGCCTACAGCAGAACAGATTGAAGACGCTGTGTTCGCATGGAAAGTTGTTAAACACGCAAAAACGAATGCTGCTGTTATTGCAAGAGATTTTAAGACAAATGCAATATCTCAAGGTAATACTAATTCAATTCAAGCAATTGAATCAGCATTGAACTACGCTTGTGACGGTTCGAAAGAAGCAGTTTTGGCTAGTGATGATACTATTCCTGCTGAAGATTGTATTTACGCAGCGGCACAAGGACGTATTGCAGTAATTATCCAGCCTGGTGGCTCAATAAAAGAACAAAAACTTATTGAAGTCTGTGACAAATACGGTGTAGCAATGATTACAACTGGAATTAAAAACTACAGACAGTAGTATGCAATGAAACTACATATCAGATTTAATTTTATCTTCCAAACCTTCATAGTGGTTTAGTATATTATCAAGCTGCTTGTAAAATAGGTTGTCGCCGTGATCGTTAATTTGTGTAAGGCATGGACCCTGCATTGTTTCATCAATTTCAGCAGGTTCTGGAATATTGTTTTTTATAACTTTAATTTTTTTATTGTTTAATACAGCCATTAACCAGAACCATATATCGTCATTAGTTGGTGCCAATTCCATAAAAAGATTTTCGTTTGTAATATCACAGTAAAGTGAATTCGGTGGATACAGAACGCCTCCGACTCCAACAAGTTTATTAGCGTAGGATGGGTATTTATAGAATTTTTTACCTCCGCCTTTGGCTTTTATTTTGCCATTTTTGTAAAATATTTTTGTGCATCTGTGACAATGAATATACTCAGGCTCTTTTTCATAAGATTTGTATAATAATTCAATAAGAGTTTTGTCATAATATATGTCATCATCAACGGTAATTATAATATCATTTGGATATTCTTTAATTGCTGGTACAAGTTTTTTATATGATCTTATATTGTTACACCATTTTATTGTCAAACCGTATTTTTTTAATTCCAAAAGTTCATCAGGTAAGTTATTTTCAAGTTGTGGAAACTGTTCTTTTGCAAGCCATAAAATAACCATATCAGGCTTTAATGTCTGATTCAAAAGCGATGAAATAGTCTTGTAAATAAAAGGAATTCGGTCAGGAAAAGAAGTCAAAGAAACAATAATTTGCGGGTTTCTTTTTATATCTGTCAATCCGGATTTTGTAACCTTTTCAAACTTATACTTTCGTCCTGTTCTATATTCAAACTTAAGTCCGCAAATAGTGATAATACGTTTTTTGCCGATTTTTTCTTTTTTAAAGAACTGCATTTGATTCCTCTTTTGTTGGAAGTGAGAGCATTTCACCAAGTTTTAAGTCATATTCGCCGGGAATAAATTTATCAACACCGCTTGCAGATGTAAAAGTCATTTCGCCAAAATAAATTTTTCCGTCAACATTATAAAAATCCACACGAACTAATGAGAACTTTTGACAAAGTTTACGTGATAAATTAATCATCTCTGATAAATTCGCAGGAGCAGGAATAGGCTCTTTTGAGTTTGGATAAGTCATCAAA
>JBKUMA010000059.1:0-7953 GCA_046955055.1 Candidatus Gastranaerophilaceae bacterium | reverse complement strand
ATACTATAGTGGCAAACCTGTAAGGATAAATGTTGTAGAAGTTGATTTAAAATTAGCAAAAGATTTGGAACTTACTCCGGCACTTTCTTCATCAAATACTTTACAATCAAGAAGGACAATTACATCAATAGCAAAGAATAACAACGCAATAGCTGCATTGAACGGTACATATTTTAAGCCTCAAACTGGTGTTCCATTAGGAACTTTAATGATTAACCAGAAAATATACACAGGACCTATTTATGATAGGGTTGCTTTGGGTATTTTTGATAACGGTTTTGATATTGCAAGAGTTCAGCTTAATGCCACACTTAAGGGCAGTGGACAAACAATTAAGGTAGATAATATTAACCAGCCAAGAATGTTATCAACATACGTTCTGGTTTATACTCCAGAGTGGGGAAAATACTGCCCTTACGCTCCTAAGTATGGTATGGGCTTGCTTGTTGAAGACGGAAAAATCACAAAGGCATCTGCAAATCCTATTGCAATTCCTGATAACGGTTATGTAATTTCTGGTCCTGCAAGTATTTTAAAACCTCTTCTAGAAAAAAAAGATGTTGAATTGACTGTTAATACTAACCCTGAGTGGAAAAATGTTAAACATATTATCAGTGGCGGTCCGTATTTGGTTAAAAATAACGAGGTTTTTGTTGATATGACAGCACAAAAACTAGGTGCAATAGGCGGCAGAAATCCAAGAAGTGCAATCGGATATACAGCAGATAATAACTTAATAATGGTTGCTGTTGACGGACGTGAAGGAAGTTCAATCGGAATGACTTTAATGGAGCTTGCTTCATTTATGAAGTCTATAGGCTGTACAAATGCTTTAAACCTTGATGGAGGAGGTTCAACTGTTATGTATGTTAACGGCCGAGTTGTTAATCATCCGCAAGCTCAAGGAGGAATTCCTCTTTCAAATGCAATTGTATTATCAAGAGTATCTAAAACCTGATTTATATAGCACAGTCATAAGTTCCACCATCATTTCCCGTGCCTCATCACCACGGGATTTTTTTATCTTCTGATGTTTTCGTCAATAATTTCAGAAACATATGGAACGTATGAATATTTACCCATAAATGCAGTTATTGCAAGGTAAAACATAAATACATATACAACCGTTTGAATTAATGAATAATCAAAGATTAAAGGCATATTTAACAAGAATATTATTTGTGCCACAAGTTTATTAATAAAAGGAATAATGCTTAAAATATTACTTATAAATCCAACTATGTAGTATAAAAGAACAAATCCTATTGATAAAAATATTGATTGGAAAATGTGGTATTGCATAAACGGTCTTAATCTTGCCTTTGTAAACAAGCCTAAAATCAACCATATGAAACCTACAAAACCCATAGTAATGTAGCTAAAAGCAGCAACAATTCTTTCAATAAGAAATGGTTCTGAATTATTTTTGTACATTATGCCTGCTCCAATTCTCCCTTACGTTTTTTATCAATATACTCGTCTAAAACTTGAGTATAAACCAGTCTGTACTCGTCATTTTCAGGTTCGATATTGATAGATGCACGATAAGAGGCAATAGCTTGTTGAATGTCATTATCTAGATAGTGAGCATTACCAAGCAGCATGTATGTTTCAGCATTGTTAGGCTTGATTTTTAATGAAGATTTATACAAGTCCATAGCCAAATCAATTCTGTTAAAGTTTGTATAGAGGTTTGCAAGAAGTATTTGTGCATTAATTTCTTTTGGACAAATATTCATTGCACGTTTGTACATCTCAACAGCCATATCGTATTCGCCGAATTCAGAAAGGGATATCGCATAGCATATGTATGCTTTATAATTGTCGCCTTCCATTGTTAAAGCTTTTTCAAAATATCTGTATGCCTGTTCTCTTTCTTTCATCAAAGTAAGAGTGTTGCCTATGCATATAGCAACAATTTTATTATCAGGATTTAAAACAAACACCTTTTTATAAAGTTCAAGTGCTGTTTGATAATCAAACAACTTAAAGCAAACATTACCCATATCAACAAGTGCTGTAATGTTTTCCGGATCAAGTGAAAGAGCTTTTTCATAATAAGCTTTTGATTCAACGTAATCCTCGAAATCTTGATATAACAGAGCGATAGCATTATAAATTTCTGGGTTGTTTGAATTTAAGTCAATAGCTCTATTGTAATAAAATAATGCTTTAGGGAAATTTTTCCATTCTGCAAAAACGTTACCCATGTTGTAATAAATCAAGAAATTTTTTGGATTGATTTCCAAAGCCTTATTATAATAAACAAGTGATTTTCTGAAATCTTTTTCATAAAACCACATAGTACCCATACCCACAAGTGCTTGAACATCATCAGGATGAACAGTAAGCAAACTTTCTAATACAGACATTACTTTATCATAATTTTGCTGCTGCAAATAAAGTTCCGCAAGAGTATGGTAGTTATCTGCATTTTTTGGGTCTTTAGCCATAGCCATAATGGCTTCGTTAATTTTTTTATCCGTTTCGTTTTTTATATTATCCATAAAGCTATTTTACACTATATTGCATATTTTGCAATAGTATTTAGAAATGTTAACTTGTAACTATAATAAAAAAGACTTCAATATTTGAAGTCTTAAAATTACGTTATTTATTATAATCAGTATAATCTTTTGAAATTTCTCTCCATTCTTCTTCAGAGATACTGAAAGCGTTGTTCCAAAATTTTTCTATTGCGTATGTTTCTCTTTCATCTCTGTGGAGAATATGGACAACTACGTCGCCATAATCAAGTAAATTCCATCGATTTTTTGCGTCATTTTCCATTCTTAGTGGAGAACGACCGAAAAGCTTTTTAATTTTGTCTTTTGTGTTTTCCATCAAAGCTTTAACTTGCGGGGTTGAGTCCCCTGTTACTATTACAAAATAGTCAGCAAGTGATGAAACGTTGCTAATATTTAAGATTGTAATGTCTTTACCCAGCTTGTCATCAAGCGTTCCCGCTATAATGCAGGCAAGTTTTTTTGAGTCTAATTCTTCTGTCATAAGTTGTTTTCTCTTTTCTAATTGTATTAACTATTATACATTACCATAACTATTTTGCAATAAAAAGTAAATTGTCTGGCTTTACTCAAGCATGTCTACTCTGCGTTTATGTCTTCCTGCTTCAAAACCGCTTTTAAGCCATATATCTACAATATCAAGTGCTAAGTGTTCACCGATAACTCTTTCGCCTAAACATAAAACATTAGCGTTATTGTGTGCACGTGACACTCTCGCTGAATAAGTATCACCGCATAATGCTGCTCTGATTCCTCGTACTTTGTTTGCAGCCATTGACATTCCTATACCTGTACCGCATACAAGAATACCTCTGTTAGCCTGCCCTGAAATAATCTTTTCTGCGACATGTTTTGCAATTATAGGATAGTCGCAAGATTCTCTAGTGTATGTCCCTACATCAATGTAGTCTATGTTTCTGGCTTTTAAATACTCAATAATCTGTTCTTTGTAATTGAAACCGCCATGGTCAGAACCTATAACTACCTTTAAGTCTTCCATAATAAACACCTCTTTCACGAATTAATAATATAAACGTTATCCTAAACTATTTAATTATTATACACATTTTCGTAAAACCATGCAAATCTTTGTAAATTTAATTTTACTCATAAAAAAACTCCCTGAAGGGAGTCTTTTTACATACCGTATCCAGCTTGTCTTTTCCAGAAATCAGCATTATTTCTTGTTTGTTGTGCACTTGTTCCTTTCGCATAATTAGGATCTATTTCTCTGCCTAATTCTAAGAAGTTTGTAAATTCTTTGTTGTTATAGGTATATGTTACTTCTCCGTTTTTAAATCCAACTGTTACATTCTTGCTTGCATTTGGAAATGCTTTGCTAACTAATGTTTTTGCATTTGCAATTTTTTGTTCGTCGTCTTTAGTTAGTTTTGTTTCAGCTTTTGCACCTGCAGCAGGGTTGGCATTAGCTGCTTTTGTTTGAATGCCAATTCCATAACCATTTTGTCCTTCTTTGTTAACAAGTTTTCCATTTTCTAATGTGTAATTAGGTGCTCCTATAGTCGCTTGTCCGTTTTTGCTTACACATTCGTAAGTAATACTTCCATCATCGGCTATTCTTACCTGATAATTATATTTATTACCTGATGTATCGTCAGTTAATGTGAAACTTTGCGGTACACCATTTGCATCGGTTTGAACGTTAGAAAGTGTGCCGACTATGTCAGAAGTGTTTCCTTTTGCATCGGTACAAGTCATTTTTAAACCGTTTGCAATTGTTTTTGAATAATCAATTTTTGGTGCTTCTTCTTTTTCTTTAGCTGCTTCAGCTTCAGGAGCAGCTTGAGCAGTTCTAGTTTCAGCAGGGGCTGCAGCTGTTTGAGGTTTTGCAAGACCGCCTAATTGTTTTTCTAACTCTGCAATCTTTTTATTAGCTGTGTCAAGTTGAGCTTGAAGACCGTTATCTTGAGGCTTTTCTTCAGTTCCGCCTTGACCGTCTTCTACTCCCTTTTTGTTACCTATGCCAAAAGCATTTAATAATACGCCTAAAAGAGAGGTGCCACCTCCAATACCAATCATCCATTTTGCACCTTTGCTCATACCGTCATCCTGGCAGCATCCGTTATTATTCCAACCATAAGCATTATACGAGCCCATACCGATGCCCATGTTATAATAGTTATTGTTAACTATAGTAGTTCTGCTAGGTATAACATTGCATCCGCCGTAACCTTTGAACTGTCCGGCTCTTAACGGCTGATAACTTCTTACTGTTGCTCTTGTTGGCATTGTTCCGATATGTGTGTAAGGCATATTCTTTCTCCGTCTTTTATATTCTTATATATATAAAGTATATAACAATGATATAATTGCCTTTTCCTTAAATTCTTAGTTAACATTTGTTTACAATTGATATCTAATATATATATTCCCAATATAAAAGCTCCCTCAACAAGGGAGCCTTTAATAGTTATAATTATTTTACATTTTTATTGTGCGGAATATTTTTCCTGAATAATTTTGTCATACGAATATTTACTCATTAAGTTGTTTTGTGAAACATATGCCCAGGATAGTTTTTGTTTTCCGTTTTCAAAATCTGATTTTAATTGAGTAATTCTTTTATTTGTCTTAGCTATTTCACCTTGTGAAGTTATTCCGTCTTTGGCTTCCTGAATTAATGCTTTTAAGCCATATTCAGAAACTCCGTTAGCGATAATAGTACTTCCTGAATAAGGTTCGTTGATTGAATTTTTTTCTGAACCTTGTGTGTTGAATTTGCCTTTTCCAACTTGTAAATCAGGAGTTTCGCCTGATTGGTAAAAACGGTCTGCAATTATTGCTGTAGAGTCTGTATCATGTGCAACTGCTTTTATATTGTATCTTAATTTGCCATCTGAATCTTCATATATGTCACTAATATGATCTTTTATGTATGATTTTTGAGTATCATTTAACTCTTTAGTGCCCAGTGCATCTAAAATTTTATTTACAGAAGTGTCGAAGTTTGTATCGCCTTTTTTTATATCTGTTTTATTTTTAGTGTTTGTTTTAACTTTTTCGTCTTCTGCTAAATTTTCTTCTGTATTATCTATTACGTCTTCATCATCAGCATCTTCCGCTGCTTGAGCATTATTTTTTTTGGCTGCAGACTCTGTATTTTCAACATCTTTTTTATCAGTTTGCACAGAGGCATTTGACTTTTTATCTTCTGTTTTATTTTCAGCAGGAAGAGATGATACGTCTTTATCATTTAGGTTTTCATTACCGTCTAATGTAATTTCTTTATTGCCGTTGTCATTTTTTAATTGTTCTTGTAATGAATTAAATTTGTTTTCTAAAGCTTCATATCTATTGTTTAGGCTTTGTAATTGAGAAGAATAGTCAGGACAGTTGCAATTATTTCCGTAGCTGTTGTTTGAATTATAGCTTTGAGAATAAGTGTTGTTATAGCTATTATAACCATTTTGATTGTTGCCTAAACCAAACAGATTGGACATGTTGTTCATAAACATATTTGCAATACTGAATTTTGCCATCATGCCCCACATGTTGTTACCGCCGCAGCAGTTAAAACCGCCAAAGAACATTGGTCTTGGCATTGGACGAAACATTGGCATACCAACTCTGTAAAAATTATTATTTATAATAGTAGTTCTGCTTCCGCCATAGCAATGTCTGAAATGAACCATGACAATACTCCTCGTATAAATATCCTTATATATATAAAGTATGTTATATGTAGGTAATTGCCTTTTTTAAGAATGCCAGATTAATAATTCTTAATATATTAAATATCTAAACCGCCAAACATTTCAAGTGAAGTTATCTCTTTTAATTTAGGGTAATCATCTATATTTTTAGTCTTAATAAAATCTATAGCTTCGCTTCTTGCTAGTTCAAGAGTTTTAGCATCTTTTACTATATCAGCGATAATTAAATCAGGTAATCCGCTCTGTCTAGTTCCGAGAAACTCTCCCGGACCTCTTAATTGCAAATCTTTTTCTGCTATAACAAAGCCGTCATTTGTTTGTGTCATGATGTTTAAACGTTCTTTTGTTTCTTGAGATTTTGTGGATGTGTGCAAAATACAATATGATTGCAAATCACTTCTTCCTACACGGCCTCTAAGTTGATGAAGCTGTGATAATCCAAATCTTTCGGAATTTTCTATAAGCATTACTGTTGCATTTGGAACATCAACCCCTACTTCGACAACTGTCGTGGATACAAGAATGTCATACTTTCTGTCTTTAAAGTCTTTCATAACTTGTTCTTTTTCGTCATTTTTCAACTTTCCATGCAAAAGTCCTATTCTGAATTGCGGGAAGACTTCATTTTGAAGTCTTTCAGCTTCAATAGTAGCAGCCTTAGCAGATAAAGTTTCACTTTCTTCAATCAAAGGATAAACCACATATGCTTGTCTTCCGGCTTCAATTTCTTTTTTTAGAAGTTCATAAACACCCCTGTGTGAGGTTACTAAACTTGTTTTTATGGGTTTTCTTCCTTTAGGAAGTTCGTCAATTATTGTTAAGTCCAAATCACCATGAACAGTCAAAGCAAGCGTTCTTGGAATAGGTGTTGCTGTCATTGTCAGCATTTGAGGATTTTGTGATTTTTTCTTTAGTACGTTTCTTTGTTTCACGCCAAATCTGTGCTGTTCATCAACAACTATAGCTCCAAGATTATTAAATTCTACACCATCTTGTATTAGTGCATGCGTGCCAACTGCTATATGAGTTTGCCCGTTAAGCAAATCCTTTTGGAATTTTTCTCTTACTTTTTTACCCTGACTGCCCAAAAATAATCCAACACTTATTCCCATTGGTGTAAGCCAGTTTATAAGGTTATTGTAATGCTGTTGTGCAAGAATTTCGGTGGGTGCCATAATAGCTCCCTGGTAGCCGTTTTCTACACCTGCAAGAAGCATTATTGTTGCAACAACGGTCTTTCCGCTGCCAACATCTCCTTGCAACAACCTTCCCATCGGCTTATCAGAATTTAAGTCATTTAAGATTTCATTGACTGCCTTTTTCTGACCGCCTGTAAGTTCAAACGGAAGGTTTTTAATAAATTTGTGGACAAGCCCTTTTTCATCAATTTTAAGTGCTAAGGCTGAATGTTTACCTGCATTTTCTTCTCGTAAACGTACTAATTTTAATTGGATTAAAAACAATTCTTCAAAAATTAATGAAAATCGTGCCTGATTTAATAAATCTTCAGATTCCGGAAAATGTATTTGTTCAACGGCGTCACGTTTGTTTAGAATTCCGTATTTTTCTCTTATGAAATCAGGAAGAACATTTTCAATTTCGTTTTTATAAAGCTGTATTGCATTAAAAATTGCACGTCTTAAAACTTTTATGCTTAAATCTTCACATACAGTGTAAATCGGGACTATTCTTGCAAGGTTAAGATTAGAGTTACTGTTTTCAAGAAATTCGCCCGTCATAATAGAGTATGAAGG
>JBKUMA010000058.1:0-7992 GCA_046955055.1 Candidatus Gastranaerophilaceae bacterium | reverse complement strand
GAATTAGAGTAGTTTATTTAAAGTATTGATTTTAGTTTAACGTGGTGATACACTGGGCAAGTATTATGATAGAAAAACCAAAAGAAGCAAAAGACAGAATAATTTTAGCATTAGATACAGATAATCTTAAAGAGGCACATGAGTTGGTGCGTGAGTTAAAAGATTATGTTGGTTATTTTAAAATCGGACTTCCGTTAATTGTAAATTACGGATTTGAGGCTTTCAGACTGTTAGAAGAACTTGGTGCAAAATGTTATTACGATTGCAAATTCCATGATATTCCGCATACAGTTCAAAAGGCTTGTATAAGTCTTGTAAAGAATAATATTGATTTTTTCAATGTGCATATTCAAGGCGGTTCTAAGATGACCTCTGCAGTTGTTAAAGCATCTCGGGCTGCAGCAAAATCATTAGGTGTTGAGCCTCCAACAATTTTGGGGATAAGTCTTTTGTCCAGCTTTGGACAAAGAACTTTGACTAAAGAATTGTGTGTTGATAAAAATATAGAAGATTATGTCTTACAGCTTGCAAGAGTGGCTAAAGACAGCGGACTTGACGGAATTGTTGCAAGTGCAGACGAAGCAAAAAGAATTAGACAGTGTTTTAAAGACGAAGAAGGTGCAGAAGATTTCATTATACTTTGCCCTGCTACACGCCCTACCTGGTCTTCAGTAAATGATCAGGTGAGAGTTGATACGCCAAGAGATGCAATTCTTGCCGGTGCAGATTTTATGGTTGTGGGAAGACCTATTACTACTGCTGATGACAGAATAGGTGCAGCAAAACTTATTATTGATGAAATCCAAACTGCTTTAGATGAAAAAGATTTAGATTTGTAATTTTTTTTAAAGAATATATACTGTTATTGATATGAAAAATTCAATGGAATCAAGAGCAGCTATATATTATAAGAATAAGAAATATTTGCAGGCGGCAGAGTGCTATTCTGAACTTATAAAAAACAGTATTGTCGGAGCGGATGTTTATCTTGCACTTGCGGCTTGTTATTACAATTTGGAAGAGTTTGAGAAAGCTGTTATAACTTTGAATGAACTTATATTGTTAGACGGGGCAAAAGGGTTTTACGTCGACTATGCAAATGCTTGGAAAGCTATGGCATTAATGATGTTAAAAAAATATGATGAAAGTTATAAAACTTGGAAAAAACTTGAAACCGCAGATGAAGATTTGAGAGATGAAAACTACTATTTTTGCGGGGCTTCTTGCTGTAATGAATTGGGACTTTATGAGGAAGCATTAGAGTATATTAACAAGTCGATATTTATTAAAAAACAGGACTCATACAATCTTATTCTAAAAGGTAAAATACTTGCAAATATGGGGAAATTAAAAGAAGCAGGTAAGGTTTTTGAAAAAGTATGTTTGATTACTTCTCCTGATTAGCTTTGTAAGTTTTAGCAACCAAGTATTTTTTCTTGTTTTTGTCATATGTAAGAATTGTATAATCTTTTCCGTCTGATGATATTTTTATCGAGTTGTGGCGATCAGTTCTAAATATGTCGGTTTTTCTTAAAATGTCAATTGTGCCTTTGTTAGGATGTCCAAAAGTATTGAACCCTGTTGAGATTATTGATATTTTGTTATTTAAATGTGAAAGCATATTGCTGTCAACAACGTTTGGTCCGCCATGGTGTCCTACTTTTAAAACCTCAACTTCTTTCGGAATATCTTTTTTTATTATATTGAATGCTGTTACACCTGCATCACCTGTAAATAACATATCAAAATCTTTGTATTGAAGAAGAGTAATTATTGAATTTTCATTTTCATGCTGGCTTTCGTATTTGAATTTTTTGGGACTAACATTTGCATAATAGTTTTTTAGAGAAAAGTCTTTTTCCGAATATATTTGGCTGTTGTTAACAGGCAGTTTTGACTGGATATTGTTTTCTCTTAAACCCTTATAAACAAATGATGCGGTCATGGATTTATCTTTATAAGAATTTATATAAACGTTTTTAACGTTTAAACTTTTCATTATTTCATAAGCTCCGCCGGCGTGGTCATTGTCAAAGTGAGTTATTATCAAGCCTTCTATATCTTTAAGCCCTCTGTCTTTCATATATTTAATCAAAATTGCCTGAGCCTGTGAATATCTTCCAAAACCTGTACGTCCTGTATCGATTATGAAATATTTATCTTGCGGAGTTTTGACAAGAAAACAGTCTGCATTTTGTACATCAAATGCTATGATTTCAAGTTTGTGATTAGGTATATTCAAGGTCGACAAAAATAAAATTATTACAAGTGTAAGTGCTGTATAATAAAGTTTTTTGTTTATTTCTTTATCATTGCAAAATTTAATAATTAATGTAATAAGCATTACTATTATGTAATATATAAAGATTTGGATTACATTAGGATGTGTGGTTGTCAGCATTGAATTAGGCAGGTGTGCAAAGAAGTCTGATATATAAACTATTATGTGAAGAATGTAATTCATAATGAAATCCATAACCATACAAATGTATTTTGAAAAAGGCATAAAAATTGCAAATATAGAGCTTACAAATCCGCCAAAACTTACAACACTTAAAAACGGTACGCTCAATACATTTGCAAAAACAGAATATAAACTGAATGTATTAAAGTAAAACATTTGTATGGGAGCAACCCATATTTGTGCAATAACAGGAATTAATATTGATGCAGAAAGCCAGTTTGGAAATTTATATTCTTGTAGTTTTTCGAAAATAACGTTGCCTGTTGTTAGAAGTCCGAAAGTTACTAAAAATGAAAGCTGAAATCCAACATCATTTATATATGCGGGATTGTATATAAGCATTAGTAATGCTACCAATGCAAGAAGTGAAACGCTGTGAGTATCTCTGTCTATTAATTTTCCTATTAATATAATTAACAGCATTAATGCGGCTCTTATTACGGATGGACCTAAGCCGGTCATTAATGTATAGAGGATTATAACAAGCATTCCGGATGCAACAGATATTTTGAAAGGTACTTTTAATCGTCGCATAAAAAAGAACCAGAAACCGTATATGAAAGCTACGTTCATTCCTGATGCTGCAAGAATATGCAATAGTCCTGAATTTATAAACGAAGCTTTAATGTAATCAGGCGGTGCAACAGCATCATCACCGAAAACTATTCCGCCCAAAATTTCAAGATATGGAGATTTTAAATATTGAGCGTGCGTATCAACAATTTTGTTTCTTAATACATTTAATTCTTGTAGAAATTTCCATTTCGGTGTTAACTTTGTATCAAGTTTTTTTATGTCATTTGTGTCTGTGTAAAATGTTGTGAATGTATCAAAGTTTCTTAAATATTTGCTGTAATCAAACTGTGATGGATTTGTTGCATCAAAAGGCTTTCTTAATTTACCTTTGAATGTATAAGTATTTCCGACAGTTAGATTAGAAAAATCACCGTTTTCGTTGTATGCAGTTACAAGTGTTTTTGCATTAACCGTTTTATCATCAAATTTATTGACTTTTACAAAAAATTTTGTTTTATTTTTTACATTGCTGTTAGGAATAGAAATTATCTGTCCTGTCATTGAAGCCTCATCAGGTGCCATAGGCAGCAATGCGTCAGTTGTGTGGATTTTAATTAGTGATATAAAAAATCCAAAATAAAACATTAATATCCAAAAAATAACGTATTTTACCGAAACATAATTTTTAATCAAAACAATAACAGCAGTCAGTGTTAAAAAGGCAGAACAAAGAATTGCATTGTTGTTAAAGTATGATAAAACTCCGGCCATAAAAATCAATGTTGTGATAAACATTACGGAATTTTTATTTTGTAATACTTCGCTTGCAGCCTTCCTAATCATATTTTAATAATACACAAAAAAAGAGATAGTACCAACTCTCTCTTTCTAATTATTACTTTTTGTTCCACCAGCGTTTCTTTTTGGTTTTAGTTTTTTGCTGTGGTTGATTATCTTTGTTCTGCGGTAAATTTTTGAATGTATAATGCGGTGCAAATACACTTGTTGATAAAGCATTTACATATTTATCAGATAGGTGTGCGTAGTCAAATATAATAACACCGTTAGCATTTAATTTTCTTGCTTCGTGAATTTGTCTGATTAAATCTTCTTCAGAGCCGCTCATAAATGTTACGAACAGACCTGCATAGAAATCTGTAGAAGGTCCTTTTGCTTTTAATACATCCTGCATCATTGAATTAGCCATTTTTGAATCACAAGTTAAAAACAAAGGAGTGAATCCGTTAAGGTAGTTATTTTGCGACCATGTTTTCCAATCTTGCTGCTTTTTGTCAAGAGCTGCCTGTCTGTCAGGGAAAATTACAGCTGTAATATATGTGTTTTTTTGTTTGCCGAGTTTTCCGACTTTTTGTACCATATTGGTAACTTTCATTCTTCTATAGCCGCACCATACTGGCCATAGAGGGTCTTTGATTGATATGTCAACCGGATCTACTCCGTACATTTGTTTAAATTCTTCTCTTGCTACAGGTGTATAACCCCAGCTTGATGTTTCGTTTACAGCAACTGAATTGGGATATCTGATGTAATCCAGATTTATGCCGTCAGGCTTATATCTAGTAATTATTTCATCAATAAGTTTTACAAGAAAATCTTGTACTTGAGGATTTGCAGGGTCTAAGAAATAACCGTTGTGTTCGGAAGTTGATTTTGTAGCTTCAATAGAATCCGTATCTTTTTTAGTTTTATTGGCCCAGGATGGGTTTCTTGCCAAAATACTCTGCGGGTTATCTTTAGGGTTTTGAGTGCCTACGTAAAAAGTTTCAAACCAGATATGAACTTTTATATTGCGTTTATGTGCTTCTTTAACCCAAATTGCAAGAGGGTCAATTCCGGAAAATTGTTCGTATTGAGGCGTAAAACCATACGCTTTCATTGTTTCTGAAGGGAATATTGTTTTACCATGGAAATATGATTCTAAGAATATATCGTTTATACCTGCTTTTTTAATTCTGTTAAGTGTATTTATTATGTCAGCTTCTGTTTTTTCTGTAGGGCGTAGCCAAACACCTTTAAGTTCACTGCTTTTGTATGGAATAACACTTTTTAAAGCATCATTTGCCGCTTCTATGGCAAGTTTAGAATATTTTTGAACTTCATCGGGATTTTTTTGTGCTTTTTTTAAATAGTCTTTTGCGTCATTAATATAGCTATTCGGGACTCTCCAGTTATAATCGGGAACGCTGGCTCTGTAAAAATCTATCATTTGCTGAGCTTCTGCAATCTTTTTTTCTGATTCAAATATATAACTTGCTGAGGTTGTGTATGTATATACAATGTTAGCAGCTTGATCTATATATATTTTTGTTCCGACTTTTACGCTTTGGTTCATCCAGGTTTTTGCACTGCCATGTCCGCTTAATACAACTCCATTTGGAGGAATGAAAGAATCTGCTCCTGAAAGTTCTGTTACAGTGTTACCTTCAACAACTGCTTCCGCACCGAATTCATTAGTATTTGTACGAATGCCGTAAGCAGGTGTGTAAATTACAAGCTGGTTAACTCCTCTTGCTCCCGGAAGGTATCCGCCGGCTCTATTTGTAGCAGCTGTAGGATCAACCGCGTTAATCCAGGCTTTAGTATGAGAAAAAACAACTTCATCTTTTGAAGGCTGGTAAGGTCTGAACGCAGGAGGAATAGCTTTGTATTCAATTTCATCAGCAGAGAGATTGCAAGGTGGTTGAATGATTACAGGCAAATCTTCTTTAGGTTTTGCTTTTGCTGTTAGAATCGGCTGTGTATTTGATAAAGTTTGTGAAACATTGACAGCACCATCTTCTGCCTGACAGCTTGCCACAGATAAAATTAATGCGGTCATTAATGATAGTATATGTTTAATTTTCATTCTCTCTTACTCCCTGATGAAATGATAATATTCTGTTTTGTCGTAGTTTAACTCATTTATTGAGTGTATTTTTTCTTGTAACTCGCTATTTCGCGGGTTTAATTTGTACGAAGTTTTATAAAATTGTTCTGCTTTCTTTAGGTCTGCAAATTTTTCATAAATAATCCCCAATCTAAGATTTAGTTGATAAAAATTATTGTAGCCGTTTCTGTAAGCTATTTTATAATAATATAAAGCACGTTTATAGTCACTTCTTTTATAATAATACTCCCCAAAATAATAGTTTGCAAATGGATTATTTACATCTATATTAGTAGCTTTAAAGAAATATTCTTTTGCAAGTCTTGACTGATTACTTGCATCATATAATCTTGCAAGCTGTACGTAAGGTTTTATTTGCAAAGGAGGCATGATGGTAAGTATGTAATATTTTCCCATTGCTGTTTGCATATATTTATTTTTTTCTTGTGAGTCTGAAGAATTTTCGTATTTTTTAAAATAAAAATCAGCCTCTCTAAGAAGCTGATTTCTATTCAAATTAGTATAATCAAAATTTATATTATCGTATTCCAAGTGTCCTGACTGTGCTGCATTAACACAATTTGACAGACAGCAATTAACTAAAAGAAATGATATTATAAATAAAATAATATTTCTTTTATTATAAATCAGTATATTTTGTAGTTGGTGAAATATCATGGTTCATAAATGAGTCGTCGTCATAAGCCGGATCAAGATACATAAAGAATTTTCTAATATATTTTATAGGTGTTTCTTCATATAAAGCATTAGTTTCTTTATTGGAAGTATATTCTTCTCCATTTGATCTTGCTTTAATTTTTTGTGTTGCTTCAATCATTGCATCGGAATGACCGTGAATTTTTAAATAGTCAGGACTTACAACATCTCCGTTGGTTAGTTCGGCTTTTGCCGAAATACCTGTTAAGACAAATCCTGTTAGTAATAAAAATAAAAAACTCTTTTTCATTGCTACCTCAGTTAAGTATATAAATAAATTATACACCATTTTTGTAAGTTACAAAATCATTATAATTTCTTTACACAAAAACTGCATATATTATTTGAATGATTTATTTATAATTTCTTCCAATTTCTCTAAAATTTCATTTTCAGGAACTTTTGCTATAATTTCGCCTTTTTTGAAAATATAGCCTTCGTTTATTCCGCCAGCAACGCCAAAATCAGCATGTTTAGCTTCGCCTGGTCCGTTAACTGGGCAGCCCATTGTTGCAATCGTAATTGGAGCCTTAATATGTTTAAATCTTTCTTCTACTTTTTTAGCGAGCCCTATTAAGTCAATTTGAGTTCTTCCGCAGGTCGGACAAGATATAAAGTTAACACCTTTTTCACGTAAATTCAAACTTTTTAGTATATCAAATCCTGCACTTACTTCTTCGACTGGATTTTCTGTCAAAGAGACTCTTATTGTATCACCTATGCCTTCCGCAAGAAGTGTGCCTAATCCGACAGAAGACTTGATTAAACCGCCTCTTAAAGTACCGGCTTCAGTTACACCCAGGTGAAGAGGGTACGGAATTTTTTCTGCTATAGAGCGGTAAGCTTCTATTGTTGTTAGTACGTCAGATGATTTTAATGATACTTTTATCAGGTCAAAATTTAAATCTTCTAAAATTTGAATATGCTTCATTGCACTCAATACCATTTTTTCTGATAGAGGAATGTCTAGTTCTTGTAACTCTTTTTCCAGTGAACCGGCATTCACTCCTATTCTAATAGGTATATTTTGTTGTTTGGCAAGAGAAACAACTTTTTCTACATTTTCTCTTTTGCCTATGTTGCCCGGATTAAGTCTTAACGCATTTATTCCGTTGTTAATACATTGGATTGCAAGCCTGTAATCAAAATGTATGTCTGCAACTAAAGGTACAGACGACTTTTTTACAATTTCTTTTATTGCTTGAGCAGCGTCTTTATTTAAGACAGCAAGTCTAACAATTTCGCAGCCTGCATCTGCCATTTCGTTAATTTGTTTCAACGTTGTCTCTATATCACGTGTATCTGTATTACACATTGACTGAACGCTTATAGGATTTTCGTTACCTATTTTTACATTTCCGATTTTAATTTCTTTTGATTTTCTTCTGTTTATCATATAGTTATAATA
>JBKUMA010000057.1:0-7996 GCA_046955055.1 Candidatus Gastranaerophilaceae bacterium | reverse complement strand
ATCATTAAGAACTCAAGTCTAACGAAAGTTGGTAGAGACGGTAAAAAAACGGACGGTGTTGTTTATCTAGGTGATGCTTGCGGAGAAATACAGCTTGCACATTACGCAATAAAACAGGCAGTGGCAGAGATTCAGGGAATTGAATTTGATAAAACGCTTGTGCCTTCTGTTGTTTACGGAAATCCTGAAATCGCCTGGGTTGGCAAAAGAGAACAGGATTTGGAAGAAGGAACTTATAAAAAAGCAAATATTCTTGTTTCAGCTTTAGGTAAATCTCACTGCGACGATTCCAGTGAGGGCTTTATAAAAATACTTTCAAGAGATAATGAAATAATTGGTGCACACATTGTTTCCAAAGAAGCTTCATCTTTAATCCAACAGATTTTAATTGCTATGCAAAATAAGGTGAGCGTTGATAAACTTAAAGAAGTTTGTTTTGCCCACCCTACTTATTCTGAAGGTATTTTTGAATGCTTGTTCAGGTTTAATTAGAATTTACCTTTGAAGCCATTTATTGTACCAAAATTGTAATAGCTGTTTGGATTGTTTGAGTTGCCGCTTCTGCGTTTTCTTTTGATTTGAACTTCTGTTTTGCTGGAAGTTTCTTTAATCTGGCTTTGTGTATCTTCAACATTCTGGATTGAGTTATTAACTTGGTTTTCAACTCTTTGAGTTGTACTTCTGCCTAGTTCGTCAGGTGTATAAGAAGGTATATAGTAGCCTTCTGCAAATGCACAACCGGCAAATACAAATAAACATAAAATTGTAATAATATTTTTCATTTGGTTCCTCCTTGTAATTTTATTATATAATATAAAACGTAAAAGGAAAATAAATTGTTCAAAAATAATGCTAATGGTGTTAATAAATGCAAAGAAGATTACCAGAATATTTAAAACGTCCGATTATTGATACTGATAAAACGCGGACTGTTAGACGAATTTTAAAGACAAACTGCCTTAATACGGTTTGCGAAAATGCAAGGTGCCCTAATAAAAATGAGTGCTATACGAAAAATACTGCGACTTTTTTGATAATGGGTAATGTTTGTACACGCAACTGCCGTTATTGCAATATAGGTTGTGACAGACCTGAGGCATTGGATTTGGATGAGCCTTTACATATTGCAAAGGCTGTAAAAGATTTAGGTTTAAAATATTCTGTTATAACTTCTGTTACGCGTGATGATTTGCCCGATGGCGGTGCACAACATTTTGCAAATTGTATTAGAGAAATCAGAAATTTGACTCCTGATGTGAAAATTGAAATACTTACACCTGATTTTAAAGGCAGTGAAAAATCTTTGGATACAATTATTAAGGCACATCCTGAAGTTTTTAACCACAATATTGAAACTGTAAGAGATTTGTTTAAAACTGCAAGACCTCAAGGGAATTATGATTGCTCATTAAAGGTTTTAAAGTATGTAAAAGAAAATAGCGACATTTTAACCAAATCGGGCTTGATGGTAGGACTTGGCGAAACATATGAACAGATTGAAGAGACATTATGTGATTTGCACTTGGCAGGGTGTGATATTTTAACTATAGGTCAATATATTCAGCCTTCTAAATTACATCTTGAGGTTGCAAAATATTATACACCTGATGAGTATGATAAATTAAAAGATTTGGCTGAAAAAATAGGAATAAAACATCATCAAATAGGGCCGTTGGTAAGAAGTTCATATCGTGCTGCTGAATTGGTTTAATTTAAAAATAATTCCGATAAATGTATGATTTAAAAATCAGTAGCTTTTGATAATATACTATCAAGGGCAAGCCCTGTTGACTTACTTTTCTTTCGAGGCACAAACTCAAAATTTGGCAAAAGCTTAGAAAGGAGGTGGTTAAGTTGGTTTTCAGTATAACTGAAAAAGCGTTAATATTAATCTTGATGATTATAATAACGCTTAAACTAACAAAATAGGGGCTTTTAATGGGGCAAGCTGGAACTTGCTCCGCCCTTTGTATTTATATTATAACTTACTTTTTAAAAAATTCAACCCTAATTTTTATCTGGGACTTCAACAATGATATCGTGTACTCTGCATCCAAAGAATTTTGCAATTTTTTCTAAAGTACTCAGTTTTAAATCTACGTGTTCACCTTTTGTAAGTTTGGTAATTGTAGCAGGACTTAAACCGGTAGCTTCAACAATTTCTTTTCTGGTATACTTTTTATTCCATTTGATATTATATAAGTTCACTATAACCATAATTATAGTATATTTATAG
Source organism: Candidatus Gastranaerophilaceae bacterium (assembly GCA_046955055.1). GTDB lineage: Bacteria > Cyanobacteriota > Vampirovibrionia > Gastranaerophilales > Gastranaerophilaceae > JBKUMA01. The sequence goes on along the minus strand of JBKUMA010000057.1, from coordinate 5,760 downwards.
TTACTATAATTGTCAGAAAAGATTTGACATTATTTATAAAGGATACTATAATATCTTTGTCGTTACAAAAGTTAAAGGAAGGTGTTATGGATGCAAATTCTGCAAAAGAATGCAAGGAAGCTGTAGAGGTTATATATGACAGTATTTCTACTATTGATACTCTATTAAAATTGGTTGTTAAAAATACTGATAAAAATTCTAATCTAAACTTATCAGAAAAAGAGTTATTACATCTTTTTGCATTTGTTAAAGGGAATGTTGAAATAATTTACAGCAGGATTAATCTATTAAAAAATCAATTTAACTCAATTGTAATCGCACCTTGACGGAAGATTTTTATATCTTCACTAAATACGCCTGCTACTGTTGATTCCAAACCTTTGCAGGTATGCCCGTAATCTTTTATTATTAAGTCTGCAAGTCCGTTCATGTTTTCATAAGCTTGTTCATAAGTCTTTGCAGAAGGCTGGTGAGATAAGTTTGCACTTGTGGTCGCAAGAACATGTCCTGAAGCAATTTCACATATCTCTTTGAATACCTCATTGTCAGGCACTCTTATACCTACTGTATCCATATTTGATGTTATGTAATCCGGTGTTTTATCACTTTTTTTTACAACAAGTGTGAGTGCACCGGGAAAATATTTTTTTATTAAACGACAGCCGATTTTTGGTATAGGCTTAACGTAATCAAGAAGATTATATGTTTCGTTAGACATTAATATTAGAGGCTTTTGTGCTTCTCGTTTTTTTATATCATAGATTTTTTTTACAGCTTTTTCACTAGTTGGAAGACAGCCCAAGCCCCATACTGTATCTGTCACGTAGGCAATTACTCCGCCGTTTTCCAGAACTTGTTTTATTTCTTCTCTGTTTTTTATAATCATAATTCTAATTCCTAATTCCTTTTAATTTTGCCGATTAATCTTGTGCTTAATTCCATTGCGTAATCCATTCTGAAGATTAGGTTTAAGGCTGTATATGTTATCAGGCAGATAATACCGACAGATGTTATTTTGATTATTTCAAATAATGTTTGTGAAATATGTATGTAGTTGTCAAATCCTTTGCCTGCAGCAAAGCAAACTGCAAAAGTTACTGCACCGGCAATTAACATTTTGCCTAAATTTTTGAACAAACTTTTGTAATCCATTTTAATTTTTTTAGTAATTAACAATCCTAAAGCACAAGCGTTGAAAAGTGTTACAAGTGATGTTGACAGGGTAATTCCGCCTATGCCCATGTGCATTTTGGTAATGAAAATTACGTTCAAAATGTATTTTAGAATTATTGAAGAAAAGGCAATTGTGAAAGGGGTTGCTGAGTCATTAAACGAATAGTAAACTCTTGTTATTGAATCTCTGAACACGTAAGGAAGTATGGAAACTGACAAGAACCATAAAGCTTCTGTAACCATAAATGTAGCCTGTGAGTCAAAGGCTCCGCGTTCAAATATTAATCTTACGCTGTCCATACCTACAACAAGAATGCCTATGATAATAGGAATTGCTGCAAAGAAAAGAACGCCAACTCCTTTATTAAAATAGTTTCTTATTCCTGCCATATCCCTATCAGCAACCAGTCTTGAGAAAATAGGAAACAACGGCACTAAAAATGCAGTGACTAAAATTCCAACCGGAAATTGAAATACTCTGTTTGCGTAACCGATTGCAGTCCAAGCACCTTCTGATATTGACGATGTAAAAAACATATCAACGTAAATATGTATTTGACCTACTGTAGAGCTTAAAACAGCAGGGAATAAAAGTTCTGTTATTTCTTTGAAGCCGGCGTTGTTTACAAAATCAAAATTAGGTTTCCATCTAAAGCCGAGTTTTCTTACGTTAGGATACTGGATAACCAACTGTAAAATTGCACCTATTGTAGTTGCCCATGCAAGAGCATAACCTTTTTGGTCACTTGGAACTGCCATTACAACCGCAATAATTGCCGCACTCATTATTATTGGCGACAAATTAGGAAGCATAAATTGTTTATATATAATCAAAATTCCGTAATAAATCCCTACAATTCCACCTATTACAAGTAGTGGAGTCATAATTTTTAAATGCATTGCGGCAAGATTAATCATCTCTGCAGAACCGCTTGAAATAATCAGCCCCATAATTTGACGCGGAAACAAGAACATTATGACTGATAGTGCTAAGAAAAATATTGTTGTTGCAGTCATAAATGTTGAATAAAGTTTATTTACCTGTTCTGCTGGCTTGTCTTTGAGGTTAGGAATAAGTTTAGAAAATATTGCGACTGTTGCACTATGGAAAGGACCGCCTACTCCGCCGAGAAGTATTAATGAAAGCGATGGAATTTGGTAAGCATAGTAATAAGCGTCAGATACAAGCGATGCACCATAGTAGTTTGCTATAACAATATCTCTTATAAAACCTATTAATTTACTTACAATTGTAACTACTGCTATAAGCCATGCAGCTTTTAATACACTAATACTGCCTGTGTCAGTAGTTTTTTTATTTTCATCATCACTTGCTCTATTCATACCAGATGTCATTTTCACTTTTTCTCACCAATTCTACATATAATCTTAAAGCCTTTTTGCTGTCTTCATCGGAAGGATAAATAAATGTTATTGTGTTTCTTCCTTTTTTGATTAATTTTGAAATATTAATATTTGTTATTCTTTTTGTTCCCAATAAATTAACAGGCAGTTGGTAAATATTTTCTTTACCGTTTACATTGATTATGATTTTTGAAGCCTGAAATTTGTTATCGATTATTACATTTGCGTAATTTTCATTTGTGTAAAAATGTTGTGTAACTGAATTTTGTCCGTTGTTAGAAGATATAATAACGGGTTTTGTAGAAAGAGTTATGCCAGTATAATAGTGTTTTAATATTTTGTCATATGGCATATGCAGTTCTGAACCCATAAATCCTGCTCCAAACTGGCTCATTCCTACACCATGGCCGAAACCGCCGCCGTATGCTTTTACACCAACAAGATTGTTATACATGTCTAAATTATTTTCAAATACAACATTTGCACTTGGTAAGGCTTTGCCGTCTTTTGTCATCAATCTTCTTACAACAAGTTCTTTAAATACTTTGTAGCATTGAGTTTTGGTAACAATTTCCATTTCAATGATTTTTCCTGAATCACCGCGTTTTTTTACTCTGATTTCTACCAAATCATCAAGTTTGTCGCCTTTTTTAAATACAGGTTTTACAAAGCCTGTTGCAGATTGGGCAACAAGGGTGTTTTGTAATACATCATGGAGTTCTTTTGCATTCCATTCTCTTTCCCAGCGGAAATATGGAGAACGAATATCATAAGCATCAGGTTTTGATTTATAATATGCACTTGCTGCTTCTTCGGTATTTAATGGTGTTTGGGTAATTATGTCAGGTTTGGCTTTTAAATAAGGTTTATCGTGAGAAGGAAATTCTTTAGTTTTCGGGTCGGAAAAAGAGTTTGAATAACTTTCTGTATAGCCTCCTGCAGTTGATGAATACTGTGCAAGGATTAAATCCCAGTCATATATCGCAACTACGCCTTCTGTTTCAGAAACTGCCTGATTAGACAAAGGTTTTTCAGTATTTGCTCCGTAATAAACCTGACTTGCAACAGAATCCACAACGTCATAGTTTGGAGATGATTTTGTTCGTGGAGAAAGGACGTAATTTCTTGCAGCAACACTCTGTGCTTTCAGTGCTTCAAGTCCAAATCTTACAGGCATTTCATTTGGAACAACCCCTTTAAGGTAATCTTCAACTTCAATCATATTCACCAGATTAAACGTATTTGCATTTGCTTTTATTATTTCAAATGCACCATGGTATAATGCAGGTTTGCCTGCTCTGTTTAACCCTTTTACGCCCAAAAGTCCGTATTTGCTTGTTATTTGTATAGGACCTGAAACTTGTTCGGGTGTTGAACTTTCAGGAGTATATATATTAAAAATTCCGTTAGAATATTTAATTCTTACAGGCTGGTTTGCAGCAACATTCGATAGCAGCATTTTGTTATCAAAAATTTGTGTATCGCCTGTACCGTAAATAGTTATGTCGTTGTACTGGTATGTTCCAAAATTATATGTACCTATTCCGACTCTTACAACTTCTGATGATGGAGTATTATCTTCAAGACCCGCTTCGCGTGCGGCTTTAAGCGTTAATTCCGGAATATGGGGCACAAATTGTGCGTTTGCGGTCATACCTTTTCCTAAAATTAAGGAAATTATTATTAATGTTAGTATTTTTTTCATAATAATAATTATATGACAAAAATGCATGTTGAATAATATATCAACATATAATTAGACAAATCTATACATTATATTTTGTAATTAAATACAATCAGCCTTCTGCAACTACAGTTGTGATTAAGTCGCCGTAACTGTTCATGCTGCCGTCAGTTTCTTCAATAATAAAGTTTAATTCAGGATCTTTTTCTACAGCTTTTTCAGCTTTATCTATTGCTATATCATAATCTTTGGTTTCACAGATTAAAGCTCTTGTATATTCTAAATGATTTTTTTCAGTATAAACGTGATACATTTTTTTATCCTTATTTTATTTTTTCTTTTAATTCTTGTACTTCATATTTAAGTCTGTTTAATTCGCATTTGATAGGATCCGGAATTCTGTTATGCATAAGAACACCGTTTTCCATACGAAGTTTTCTCTGGACAATTCTTCCAGGAACCCCTACAACTGTTGAGTATTCGGGAACATCTTCCATAACAACAGAACCTGCACCGACTCGTACATAATCTCCGAGAGTGATATTACCGAGAACTTTTGCTCCTGCACCGACAATTACACCGTGACCAAGAGTAGGGTGGCGTTTGCCCTGTTCTTTTCCTGTACCACCCAGTGTTACCTGCTGATAAATAAGTACATCATCACCAATAATTGTCGTAGCACCAATTACAACCCCTTCTCCATGGTCAATAAAAAATCTTCTGCCAATTTTTGCAGCAGGGTGAATTTCAATGCCTGTGATAATTCTTGTTATATAAGAAATTATTCTTGGAAGCAATGGGATATGCCATTTGTAAATTCTGTGTGCAAGTCTGTATGCAATAAGTGCATGCAAACCCGGGTAACAAAGTATGACTTCCAGAATATTACCTGCGGCAGGATCTTTGTCGTATATAACCTGAATGTCTTCTTTTACTTTTGTTATTCCGCGTTTTAAAATTTTAAACATTATGCCTCTATAGTTTATTTTACAAGTTTTGCAAACTTACGTTTGCCTGCTTGTAATACTACACTTTCTTGAATGTCAAAAGTATAAGCCATATCGGTAATTTTTTCACCGTCTGCTTTTACTCCGCCGCCTTGAATTAAACGTTTAGCCTCGCCTTTACTTTGTACAAAGTTTAATTCCACAAGAACATCAAGAACATTTTTGCCGTTCATTCCAGAAACTTCTTCTATATCATCAGGAATACCTTTATTTGATACAACGTTAATAAAAGCGTCCTGGCCACGTTTAGCACCGTCTTCGCCATGGTATTCTTTTGTTATTGTGTAAGCGAGTTTCATTTTAATATCGCGAGGGTTAATTGAACCGTCCGCAATTTGTCTGTCGATTGTTTCAAGTTCTTCTTTTGAAACATCTGTTAGAAGGCTGAAGTATCTTGAAATCATATTATCAGGAATACTCATTAATTTGCCGAACATATCATTTTCAGAATCAGTCAGTGAAATACAGTGTTCAGGATATGTTTTTGACATTTTCACAACGCCGTCTGTGCCTTCAAGAAGAGGCAATAAC
>JBKUMA010000056.1:0-8065 GCA_046955055.1 Candidatus Gastranaerophilaceae bacterium | reverse complement strand
TATTACTTGTATAAATAGTATACATCATTTTTCGAATATTTTCAACAAAAAAAAATGCCCCTTAAAAGGGGCTTAAAATTTTTTTAGGAAGGTAGGAATAGGAATATTGTCTCTCTCTTATGTAGAACGGAATTTAAAATTGTTTACTCTGTTTTTCTCTTAATATCTCTCGTGTTTATTTAATGTTACATATATATAAAGTATATATTATTTATCTAATTTCACAGATTACCCGTTTTGTTACAAAAGTTAATACTATTTGATACTTGCATTATTATACTAATCGTTTTATAATAAAAGGGTAGGAGACATGTAGGAGTTAAGTGAGAATGTTAGTTTCTTCAATCGCCCGTTTCAATGCTTTGAATACAATGAATAATGCCGCTTTTGGTATGATGCAGACATCGAGCCAAATGATGAGCAATATGAACAATGCTGGAGCTTTCGGCGGTGAACATGACTTGAGTATGCTTAACAAAATGGATAACAAAATGAGCATGGATTTGGCATCTAATCAACTTCTTTACAAAGTTTCTTATTTACAAGAAAAAATGGCTGCTAAGCATCAAGACTTAGATTGTAAAAGAAAGTCTTTAAATTTATTAGCTTAGTCTTTATATAATTCTTTAACCAATACTGAACAAACAGCAGGCACAAATGCAACTGCAAGAAGCACATTTGTTATGCCGTAATTTTCTGCAACAAATCCTAACAACGACATAAATATTGCAACAACACCCCATGAAAAACCGTTTATAAAGCCTGAAATAATACTTTTATACTGAGGTAATACATTCTGTGCCATTAACATTGTTACAGGTGTTGCCATCATTGTTATAAAGCCCATAACAACAAATATTACAAGAGATAAAACAGGGTATGTTTTATATGTCATAACAAAAAGAAACATTAAAGGCAGCGTTGAAATCATTGAAATATAAAATACGTTTGCCGAACCTATTCTTTTTTCTACATAACTGCTTATCAATGAACCTATTCCGCCTGCAAAAATAAAAGCAAACAAAGCCATACCTATATAAAAAGGCGTATGCCCCATATTTTTCCACAAAAACGGCAATAAAATAAAGCAAGATGAATTTATCATTGTTTTCAGCATAGCTATAACATTTAAAATATTTAACTTATGATTTGAAAGAATATCTTTAAAAGCAGATTTAAAATCTATTTTACTTGTAATTTTTTCGGTTAGAGATAGCTTAGGTACAAATTTAAACATCAATAATGCCCAGACAATACCCAAAACAGTCATTAAAGGCATTTTGTTCATACCTAAAAACTGTGTAATACCAGAAGAAATAATAGGCCCGCAAGAATAGCCAAGCGTACCCATTGCAATAAACACAGCCATTGCTTTTCCTGCATCAATATTTTTATTTCCAGCAAATTTTGACGCAAACCCTAGAGCTTGCGGGTGGAACAAACTTGAACCTATGCTTCCTGCAATTATAAATGATACAAGAGTATAAACATTGTGTGCCTTAGGAGCAAGAGGTATAAATATTGATGATAATATCAATCCCCAAAAGATAAATGATCTTTTGACTATATTGTCGGCAAAAAATCCGAAAAACGGCTGCAAAAGTGAAGAAAATATATGAGAAATAGTTAAAACAACAGTTGCAATTGCCATCGAAATACCTATTTTTGCAGCTATAAAAGGCATAATAGGGTTTAGAACGCCAGTATAAACATCATTTATAAAATGTGCACCTGAAAGCCAGATGAGGGGTAATTTTTCTTTTTTATTCTGCATATCCATAACAGATATATTATAAAGACAAAAACATTTAAAAATCAATTAATAATAAAAATCCTTATTTTCTTTCTTTTCTTAAAAGAATTACAGCAATAGATATAATTGATACCATAATCAAGACTATTGATGCTATCTGTGCAACAGGGATTCCCTGAATATTCAATGCACTGTCGAGTCTGATTTGTTCAACGGCAATTCTTGCAAAAGAATACATGATCAAATAGCAGCATGCGATTATCCCGGGTTTCTTAGAGAATTTTTTAAAGACTAACAATAAAACTACAAAAATTAATAAATCTAAAATGCTTTCATATAAAAAAGTCGGGTGAAAATATTCAGAGCTAATAAATTCTAATGGTCTTTTTGCAACAGGTATAAAAAGTTTCCATGGAAGGTTTGTAGGGGCACCAAAAGCTTCCGAATTAAAGAAGTTTCCCCATCTGCCTATACTTTGTGCAATAGCGGTCCCGCATAAAAACACATCCAACAATTTTAGAAAAGACATTTTATAAATTTTAGAAAACATCCACAAAGATAGAATTCCTACAAATATCATCCCATGTATAGATAAACCACCCTGACGTATGTTAAAGATTTGCAAAGGGTTAACAAGGTAATAACTGTAATTTACAAGACAGTAATACAATCTGGCACCAACAACTCCTAAAACAATAATATAAGGCGAAAAATCAATTATACACTCAGCCTTGTCTATTCCATAGAACTTTTTATACAAAGCATATGCGGTATAAACACCTACAAGAATAGCAAAAGCAAGCGTTATTCCGTAATAATAAACAGGAAAACCGTATATAGAAAAAGCAACATCACCCGGTGATTGAAACATCACAAACTCCTATTCGGCAGGCTGAATTTCAGTATTGTATTTGCTTAATAAATTCTCAAGTTCTTCTATTTTTGAATTAACTTCATCTTTATCTTCTGCAGAAGAATTTTTATCCAAATAAATTTTGTAATCAGAAATTGAATTACCTACAAGTGTTACAACCATTTTTGTATCACTGTCAGATAATTTATTTTCTTTTTTAATATCCGAAGGTTCTTCTTCATCATCAGGCTCTGTCTTAACAATTGAACCGTCTTCATTTACTTTAACAAGACCGCTTATTATATCTTTTGCAAGATTTTCTTCACAAACAGCAAGCGAATAATAAGAATCAGCAAAGTCAGGATTTAGTTTAATCGCTTCATTATAAGCTTCAACAGCATTCGCATAGTCTTCTGCTTTTGTATAAGCAACAGCTAAGTTATATCTTGTTTCAAAAACGCTGCCATCCAAATCAATACTTGATTTTAATCTTTCTATAGCAGCTTGATAATCGCCCTTGTCCATAAATCCTTTAGCTTTATTATTCAATTCCTGAACAGCAAAATTATTAATACATGCCGTTGAAATAACAGATATAAACAATATACTGACTAGCAAAAGTGCTTTTTTCATGGTATAATCATCCTCATATTAAGTTGTTGTAAACCTTATTATAAAATAAGTAAAATTATTTGGCAAATTTTATAAATTTAAGTTACAATAAAAGCATCAAATAAAAGGAGACTTAAAATGTCTAATGATAAAGTTGTTAAATTAGGAGATAAAAAAAGAGAACATAAGGCAGAACCAAAAGAACCTGTCAGAGAAAGTTCTTTTAATGATGAGGATAATGAACTTGTATATTGCAGTTTTTGCCACAGACCTAATACTCAGGTTTTAAAAATGGTACAGGGACCAGGTGTAAATATATGTTCTGAATGTGCTATGATAGCAGTTCAATATTTAATCCTTAACGACAGAATGCCTTCTGCAGAGGCACAGCAAATTCTTGATGCTTTTTGGGGTAAAGCTAAAAAATGATAAAAGATAACTTTCAAGGTAAAAATAACGGACAATTGAACCCTTTTGAGATAAAGGCAGAGATTTTAAGCCTGATTTCCAAATTAAAAGGGATTAATGATCTTGAAAATTATGAAATTCATTACAGAAATCTTGATGCTCAAAATGATAAAAAAATTATAATCAAATTATTATTTAAAGAAATTAATAATTTAAAAGATGACGGAAAGATAATAAAATTTCTTTTAACACGATACTGTGAGGAACAAGAGTTAATCGAACATCTATGGACACTGGTTAAAAGTAATATGACTTCCAATCAGGCTAAAATCTTTGCACTCGACCTGCTTAGAGATACTGATGCAAACTGGAGTTATGATGAGTGCGACAATTATCTTGACAATCCTAACGACTTTGTAGATGAAGACACAAAACGCCTTTTGACTTCTGCCATCATCAATCCTGAAGTGCAGATTGATTTTCTAGATTTTTTAAACTCATTACCTGCAAACGATAAAATAATTTTATTAAAATCACTTGGTGAAGATTACTCAAAAGACGAACTTGCAAATATATTAATTCCTGTCTTTCTCTCACAGCCTGACAGCGAAACAGGAAAAACAGCACTTGATATTTTAGGCAATTCCAAGTCACAGCTTGCATATCATGCACTATCAACTTCTTATGATTTTGTACCGGAAAATCTTAAACCTGCTGTGAAAAAAAATCTCTCAATCTTAAAGCTTGCAGGCATTAGAGAAGATAATTCTATAGAATTTTATAAAAAACTACTAGAGAATTCAAAACCTTTTAGATTTTGTATAACCTATCCTGATGGACATGGTAATATAGCTTTTATTATCTCAAGAATTAACGACTTTGGAAAAGTACAATTTGTTGCAGTCGTAACTGACGATTATCATGGTGTGAGAGATTGTTTCGGTTTTAATGAAATTACACAGTTTGAATGCAATACAATTATTGAAAGATTTTATAAAGAGGAAAAATGCATTAACCTTAAGCCGGAAGCACTTAAATTTCTACTTGGCAATGCAGAACATATATCTCAAAAAACAGGTACTATCCCTTATGAATATGTATGCTGGAAAAACTTAATTTCTGATATTGACGAAGAAACTAAAGATATCAAATCACTTATACAAGAACTTGTACCATTAAAATCAATTAGTGACGAAGAACTTGAAAAAATAACAAATTCCGACTTTATGTATCACTGGTTTTTGGATGAAAACTACAGCGACGAATTTGAAGAATTCTTAGAAATCATTAAACAGAACGATTGCAGCAACTTTGATAAGCTGATAGATGAACATGTTCTAAAAATTTTCTACAAAGAAGAGTTTGATGTATGGGCTGAAAGAATTTTAACTGTTATTTATATAAAGCTTCAAGAAGGATTAAAAGAAGAGGCTGAAAACTTATATGCACTATACAATGACAGAGAAATGATGATTAAATTTTTCAAAAACATAATCAGGATTAGTATTTATCAATATTTCTTCAGCCAAAAAACACAAAATGCTCAGGGAGCTTCCCAGATTGTTGACGAAATTGAAAAAATGTGGGTGAGTGCAGATGTATAAAGTAATGGCTTTGGATGTTGGAACTAAAAGAATTGGAGTTGCTATAAGCGACTATCTTTTAATGCTTGCTAACGGACACTCATGCTTATCAAGAGAACCAGAAAATAAAGCTTTGGAAGAAATAAAAAAAATAGCAAAAGAAAACAATGTTCAAAAAATAGTTGTAGGCGTGCCTCTAAATATGGACGGAACACAAGGCAGTCAGGCAGATGATTGTAAAGACTTCGCTTCAAAGATAAATGGCTATGAAATCATTTTTGAAGATGAGAGATTAACATCTGAAACAGCAGAAGAAAATTTAAGAAATAAAAAAATAGACTTTAGAAAAAACAAAGGATTGGTTGATATTGAGAGTGCTTGTATTATACTGGAACAGTACCTCGCAAGAAAAATGTAATTACACGTGCTTATGCACAAAATAAAAGGAGACATATCATGGCAGAAGAAGAACAACAAATAATTGAAACAGTTGACGAACAAGGCAACGTTATCAAATTCGAATTATACGACATTGTTGAAGTTGACGAAAAAGAATACGCATTGCTTTTACCTGTTGAAGCAGAAGCAGGCGAAGAAGATGAAATCGTTCTTATGAGATTAACAAAAGACGGTGAAGATTACTTGTTCGAAACTATTGATGACGATGCTGAATTTGAAAAAGTTGCAGCTTATGTAGAAAGTTTGGAAGACGAAGAAGAGGAAGAATAATTGTTTGAAAAGTTCACTGAAAAAGCAATAAATGTTGTTAGTCAATCTCAATCTATAGCAAAAGAACTGGGTGCTGCCAAAGTAACTCCAGAACATCTTTTGTTATCTTTAATGAAAGAAGCTAAAGGAATTTCATTAAAGATATTTAAATCATACGATATAGATTATGAGAACTTAGAAGCCGCTGTTTTAAAATATTCTAACCTGAATATCAGCAAAGCTTTGCCTGAAAATTTGCCGTTTGATGATGAGTATAAAGAAATTCTTAAAAATACTCTTGATTTGGCAAATAAATCAGGTAATCCGACTATACTTTATGAACATTTATTTCTTGCTGTAATTAGTGACAAGAAATCAAATAATGTTAAAATCCTCGAAAATTTAGGTTTTGATATATACAAATCAAAATCTTTATTGGAAAAACTGGTACAGAAAAAAATTAAAAAACTGTATCACCCAGAAATTGACGATAACAAAGAATCTGAAAGCAACCGTTCACAGGCTACTGACAGTATATTTGACAGTGAAGAATCTACTAAGGTTTTTGAAAGAGCGGTTGCTAAGTTATCGGCTTCAAATTATGAAATTTTGGGCACCGAACAAATTATAGCTTCAATACTTGAGGACAAAAATTCTGATTTATCAAAAATTCTTGCTGATAACGGAGTTACAGAAGAAAAATTTGAAGAAAAACTTGCAAAAATTCAGTCAAGACAGTCAGAATATGAAGGCAGACAAATTATATTCACTCCAAATGCGTTCACCACAATGAACCTTGCACTACAAACCGCAAAAGAGCTTGGCTCTTCAGTTGTGTTACCTGAACACATTGTTTTAGGGCTCTTAAAGACTAAACGCGGTGTTGCTTATGATATTTTTAAAGAACTGAGAATATCAGATGATGACCTTGCTCACAGTATTATTAAACCTATTGAAAAACAAATGCCTGAAACACTTACCATTTTAAGGCTTGCAAAAGAAGAGGCAAGAAGGTTGGGAAGAAATGTTGTCGGTACCGAAATGTTTTTACTCGGAATTATCGGAGAAGCAACAGGCGTAGGTGCTCAGGTACTAAACGAACTTGAAATAAACATCAAAGATGCAAGAAGTGTTGTCGAAAATTTAATCGGCTTTGGTAATGAATATTTTGACAAAGAAATTGTATTTACTAAACGTGCCAAAAGAGTTCTTGAAAAAGCCTGGGAATTGGCTAAAAAAGACAATAAACAAAAAATTGAGTCTTCTCATATGCTTTCAGCATTAACAACAGAGCCGGAAAGTCTTGCGATGAAGGCTCTTGAACAGTTAGGCGTAGACGCTGTAGAGATTAAAGAAGGCATTAAAAAATTCAGCATTTAACGGTAAATTAATGGATATTACAGAAAAAGTTGAACAATTTTTATCAAAGTATGATTTATTATCTAAAAATAATACAATCATTGTCGCTTTTTCAGGTGGTTACGATTCATTATGCCTGTTAGATATAGTAAAAAAATTATCCTTGAAACATGAATTTCACCCTGTTGCTGTACATCTTAATCACAATTGGAGAGGGGACGAAAGCAAGCAGGATGAATTGAACTGTAAGAATTTTGCAATTGATAATAATATTGAATTCTATTGTGAAACTCTGTCATCCAAGGTAAAACAAAACGAAACGGCAGCAAGAGAAGCTCGATACGATTTTTTCAAAAGATGTGCAGACAAATTTAAAAGTAAATGTATTCTGACCGCCCACAATGCTGATGACAATGCTGAAACAGTCTTATACCGAATTATCAAAGGAACAGGTGTAAAAGGCTTAGAGGGTATAAAAGAAAAAAGAGAAATCTTTTATAGACCCTTATTGCATGTATACAGAAATGATATTGAAGAATATTGCAGTGTTAACAATTTAAAACCGAATATTGACAGTTCAAACGAAGACACTAAATACAAAAGAAATCTTATAAGACATAAAATTATACCTTTAATTGAAGAAATTAATCCATCTGCCAAACAGGCTGTTAATTCATTATCAGAAATTTCTATATACGAAAATGAAATAAATGATGAATATTTAATTAAAATATTCGGTAACAGCTTTAGTAAGATAAATTCTGATACATTTTTTAAGTCAAATAAGGC
>JBKUMA010000055.1:0-8255 GCA_046955055.1 Candidatus Gastranaerophilaceae bacterium | reverse complement strand
ATAAAACAATATATATATTAATAATATTTCCGTTTTACCATTTAAATTTTATTGGAGCTAATAAATAATAGCTTTTGGCTAACCGCGAAGCTCCTAACACACTAAATACATTACTTGCAGCGGTAATCTTATAATTATCATAATAATTAGAATCACTATAATAATAATTGTCAAAATCGTATTTATCAAATAAAATTCCATGGAAATAACCATTATCATCAATATATGGTCTTAGTATAGTACCATGCCCGATTGATAAATGTAAATTAGCATCCTGAGTATAATTAATTTCCAGCTTATCCGATTTAAATCTACCTGATTTAGAATCAAATTGTGAACGTATTTGTTTTTGCATTTCTTTTGAATTTGATGCGTTTCGCGAAAGTGTACTATTTTCACGATATACTATACCTGGCCAACTCTTATCGATTTTTTTATTTCCTTCCAGAGCATATGTATTATTAATTAATTTTTCAAACCCAGGTTTCATATAAGTATATTCACTGCTTTTTGGAGCATTTTTAGGTTTTACAAGATAAATATCTGCTAATTCTCTAGCATCGTCTTTATCCTGATTTACATAATGATTTATATACTTAAATGGATTATATTTTCCTACTTCAGAAAAGTCAGCTTTTTGATTTTCAAGCGGTGCTGCTGCTCCTGTTGCGGACTCAATTTCTGATTGCAAAGCATTATTGCTTCTACCATGTTTTGAGCGATAATGTGCTCTGACTTTTGTTCCATCGTCTCTTGTGTAAGCATGAACATACACTACATCATCTGAGTTTGCCAGGTCGGCGTTTTGAGGAACTCCAAGGTTTGCCATTTGATAATCAATAGCCTTTTCATTTGCTTTGAACTCATCATTTGACATTTCTCCAATGTCCTCTCTTGAATAGATTCTATCTGAATCCAAAATTTTGTTAAAAAAGTTTCTTAAGCTTGCCATAAACATTTCTCCTTTCTTTTTTGGCACACTAAAATACCTGACTAAAATTAGTCAGGTTAAATTTAGGCACACTTCGCCTATATACACTGATTGCCAACAATTTTACCGTCTACTGTTTATGACACAGGCAGATTTTTATTTTCTGCGGGCTTGAATCTGTGCAATCAAGTTATATTAAATCATTGCACGCCAAAGTTTGTCAATTAGCCGGATTTCTATTTTATTACCGGGTTATTCAAATTTTCATAGAAATAATATCCGTACTTAATCATCTCTTCACCGTCATTTCTCGGAGGAATATCAACAACAAGTTCATCAATTTTTTTAAAATTATTCATTTCATAAAAATTTTGAGAAATAATACACCTAGCCATATAAGCTCTATCATCAGCATTCTGCAAGTCAGTGATTATCTTATTTTGAATATTCAGATAGAAACAAGGCACAATAGGGTTTGCACGATAATAAATTTTATGTGTCACCGGACTTATATATATATCAGTCTTTCTCTTATCAAAATCTCTTATATTTGTTGCAAATTGTTCATCAAAAATTGTCATAATGATATTATACTTGTTCAGGTTAACTTCATTTATTCTTTCTGCCACTGCAAAATCAATTTTGTATCCTTCAAATTCCATCATTTTCATTGACAAAACATCCGCAGAAGAATTTGAGAAATACAAAATTTTATTACGTTTATCAATATTTTCTCTTATATAGTTATTAACAGTACAAGCTTCATTATAATATTCTTTTCTCTTATCCCAATCTGGCATATCATTCACATTTTTCAAAAAAGCGCCACAAGTCGCGATTTCTCTAATCTGAGTAACTGAATATCCTTTTTTCATATATTTAACTATTCTCAAAAAAGGTCTTGCCCACAAATGAGTAGATGCTAATATCATATAAAATAAGGCAAATGCAACAACAATAAATTTATAAAAGTTATTCTTTTTGCAGTATGAATAAACCAGAACCGGAGCAGAAAGCACACAGAAAAACATTAAAAATCTTATACTGTATACCATAAACTGCAATTGATATGACAAAACTGCAATATTTATAACCAACATCAAAGCAAATGCAAATACAAAATAAGTTTGTTTTCTTTTAGAAAAAATCGGTTTGATTAACGACCACAACCAGCATGGAAGATAAACCAAAATTCCTAATACACCCAATCCCATAAGCGGTTCCAAAAGGCTTTTATTAATCATTTTACTAGCATTATATAAGCCGTCAGAAATATTAGACAATCCTAGAAAAGAAAGTAATGCATCTCTTACAGAAATTATCTTATCTCCCCAGAAATCAGCCCAGTGAAATCCTGTAAAATCAAAAAACATAAAGAAGTATTTTATAAAGTTTGCAGGTATAGCCAATAATCCATCCTGATTTCTATGTACCTGCATAAACGGATCACTTCCCAAAAAATTTCCGTAATCTACAAAATTCAATATGTAATTGTATGATGAAAAGATTATAAAATTAAAAAATGAATAATATAAAAAACTTAAAATAGGTTTATAAAAATCTTTTTTCAAATAATAAACTGACAACGCTGTCATTGCAATTCCAACAGCAGGTACAGCGGTTAATGCAGGCGTTTTGGTTCCAACAGCCAGAGCATAAGCCAAAGCTGCAAAAAATATAGGTACTTTTTTATTATTTTTCACTGAATACCAGAATAGATATAAACTTGAAGTTACTAATCCTGCTATTATAATATCTGTTTCTGTACTAGATATTTGAACAAGTACTGAAGAAAATGCAGAAAGTATAAATATAACCCACAATTTTCTTCTGAAACCAAAATTCATTAAAGATAATATATTATAAACAGATACTACTGATAAAATATAACCTGCAAAAGAGAAAAATCCAAACCAGCAGAGTCTTTTAACAAATAAAATAACCCACGCATACAAAATTTCCGAATTTATAGGAAGAATTAAATTTCTTGAATCAGCAATCGAAAAATGATTTAAATTTTTATTAGTAACCCAGAATACACTTCTTAAAACATGATATGCACCGGCATCAAGATTTACAACAGGCATAAAAGACATTAAAAATACACTTACACCTATAAGAACCACAAATCCTACTGATAGAACAAGCAGGTACTTATCCAGTTTAACCGCATTTATAAATTTACAAAAAAAGTCTTTTACATCCAATTTCCACAGAGGTTTCTCAAGCCACTTCCACAATTTGTATGCTACAAGACAGAACAAAACATTTAAGATTAAAACTCCCCATTGAGTAATCATAGAAAATAAAGAAAGTATTTCAAAAGTCACAACAACATTGGCAAAAGCACTAACCAATAAATAAATTATACCGAGCGGTGAATTTTTCTCTGCAAAGATGCTTGTTATAAAGTAAGATGCTGCAAATACAAGTAACAGCGATATAAAAAACAATATCATTCTCTTTCTCCTCTTCCCTAATATTTAAATATTAACAGAAGCATAGGGGGTTTACAATATTTTTTTTCAAATTATAATGAGATTATGACAATAAGATTTATTCAATACCGACGAATAGTATGTAATAGAAAGGCTTGTTTATAGAATAAGACGCATACTTTTGTCGTGAATATAAAATTATAAACAAGACCTTTTGTCGAGGTCTTGTTTTTTGTTAACAAAAGTAAAAATAGCTTTAAATAAAGGCAACAAAAATTTTCAGTAGTTTTATAAAATAAGTGAAAGGTTAGAAAATGGAACAAAAATTACGACGAAACACTGCTATAAAGGCGAATGCCCCAATCGTCAAATTAATGAATTTAATTTGGGGTCTATAGTAGTAGTGATTTGCGTGATTAATAGACACGCAGGAAAGTAAAGGATAAAATGATACCCGCAATTAATGCTAGCAATATATATTCAACATTAGGAAGCAACAGCTCACTCGTACCTCTGGCAATCAAAGACGTTGCCAACAGCTTAGGGATAACAGCAGGCTCATACATCACAGGTAAGAAGACCGAAAGCGAAGACAGATTTATAGACGAATTTGGAACACAAATTTTATGGTTAGGCGGTATTCCGTTCTTTAAAAAATTAACCGATTTAACTTTATATAAGCTTTTAAAAATTGATCCTAAATTCGACGTAAGAAACTTTAAAGACAAAGAAGTTTTGAAAGTTTTAGTTGAAAAAACTCCTCAAAACTTGAAAAAAAGTGTTGAAACAGCTATCGAAAATCCAAAATTCACCAAAAATCTTGCTATGACAAAATTTGTTGTGTCAACCGCATTAACAGTCGGAGCATATTTGGGTTTAACTAAATACAGACAACATCACAGATTTGAACAAGCTTTAAAAGAAGAAAAAGCAAAACAACAATCAGCATTAAAAAATAGTGCTGCAAATAACAGTGAAACAACACAAAATCAAACATTCCAGCAAATGAAAGAAAACTTGAATAAAAAGCAAGTTAACTTCACAGGCGGCTTGCAGGAATTTATGATTAATCCGGTAAAAAACCTCATGATTTTAGATGGCGTAATTACAGAAGAAAGACTAAGAAATTCTGAAAGTAAACAAGAATTTATTAACTACGCAATAAAAGAAGGCAGTACTTGGGGCTTTATGTATTTTGCAGGTCCTATTTTCCAAAAATTCTTTGAAAACAGAGTTATGAATAAACATCAAATTCCTATTAATTTCGATTCAAGAATTATTGAAAGCAAAGACCTTGATAAAGCTTTGAAAAACGGTGAATTAAACAAGAGCATCTCTCAATTCGAAAGCCTTATTACTAAAGACACATCTGATGCAGAAGTTTATAAATTCATCCACAATAATCAAGATAATTTCATTGTAAAAATGGCTAAAAAAGCTGATATTATTCAAGTTGATAAAAAATCAGGAGCAATAGATACAAGAAAATATATTGATATAAAAGATTTTAAAGATTTGAAAGACAGACTGCAAAAACTTTCTAAAGCTTCGGAAAATCAAGAAATAGATGCTTTCATGAAAAACGTAAGAAAACTCAAAAGAAATGCAATATTCAAAAACATGGGTATTTGTATTTCTGCCCTTGGAATAGGAGTACCGTTATTAATGATTGCTTCAAGATATCTAATACCTAACAATAAAGAATATCAAGTTGCAGAAGAAGCAAAGAAAAAACTTGCTGAAGAACAAAAGAACATTTCTAAGCTTGTATAATTCCTTGTGCTGCAGTGTAGCCTGTTGACCAGCAATTTTGCAGATTAAATCCTCCGCAGAACCCGTCTACATCTAAAACTTCACCGCAGAAATAAACTCCGGCTTCAATTTTGGATTCCATTGTCTTAGGATTAACTTCATTCAAGTCAACACCGCCCGAAGTTACTACTTCGCCGTCTTTTGCTGTTGACACAACTTTAACTTTAAAATCATTTAATGCAGATAAAATTCTATCGCGTGTTTTTCCATCAATTTTATGTGCCTTTTCTTCTTCCGAAATATTTAACATATTAAGAATGAAAATTGCCAGTGACTTTGGTACAAACTCTGATAGTATATTCTTAATTGATTTATGGGGATTATCATTCAATATATTTTGAAGACTTATATCTCCGGTAAAATCAAAATGGATTTCATAAGGAAAACCTTTTCTTGCCATAAGCGAAGAAATTTTATATACCAGCGGACCTGAAACACCCTCATGAGTAAATAATAAATCACCTGTAAGATTTTTGTTTTCAAATCTAGCACTAACATTTTTCAGACTTACTCCTGCAAGCTGAGAGTTATCTTCTTCTGTCTTCAAGCCAACAAGTGAAGGTACTGGAGGTACTATTTTGTGTCCAAGGTACTTAATAATATTATAAGAAGCATGTCCGCCTGTTGAAATCACGATACCATCGGTATTATAAGTGTTTTGCTCGGTTATCACTCTGAATAGATAATTGCATCTTTCAACCCTGAGAACCTTTTCCCGTTTAAATTTAACCTCATTTAAAGCTCCAAGAAACTTATCTCTCACATCTTTTGAACTGTTAGATACCGGGAAAATCCTCATATCATCCTGCATATAAGTAGAAATTCCTATTTCATCAAAAAATGCTATTGTATCCCATGTCGAAAATCTAGAGAATGCTGAATACAAAAACTTTTCACCTCTGGGGTAATTTTTAGCAAGCTCCTTAAAATCATATTCAGCATATGCAAGATTACAACGTCCTCCACCTGTAGGCAAAAGAGTTCTCAACGGAGAAGAGAAGTCAAACAAAGTAACTTCATAATGCTTTTGCAAATAATAAGCACAAATACATCCCGCGGGTCCTGCCCCAATTATTGCTATCTTAGATTTCAACTCTGGTACCATACAGAAAAACCATTTCAGGATTTTCCAAATCATTATGTAAATCTATAATAGATTTATGCAAAACAGGGTGTTCAAAATCAGGTATTAACTCAAGCAAAGGAACAAGCGTAAACGCTCTCAAATGCAAATACTTGTGCGGTACAACCAAATTTTCATCGTTAATTATATCTTTGTTATAAAACAAAATATCAATATCTATAGTCCTATCTTCATAATCAGGACCGTTTTTTTCCTTGCGTCCCAACTGTTTTTCAACTCTCTGGCATTCCTGAAGTAAATTTTGAGGTGACAAATTTGTTTTAATTTCAACAATAGCATTAACAAACCAGGTTTCAGAATTCATATTCCAAGGCTCAGTTTCGTAGAAAGCTGAAGTACGTATAATACTAATTCCTTCAACAGCACCCAAAAGACTGGTTGCCTGCTGAACAAATCCTATTCTATCGCCCTTGTTAGAACCTAAGCTTAAATATACTATTGCCATACTTATATCATATAGATTTTTAAACCAATTGTCAACAAGTAATTTCCTCATTATTATTGTTTTTTGGACACTTTTTATAATATATTTACATACTTGTTACCATGTATATTTTTTGTACTATAATTATATAGAAATGTTTGTATATGGAATATTATCTACAATATTATTTTTATTCTCGCTGCCGTTTTATTATGTAATAAGAGCGATAAGCGGGAAATATTTGTATGGATGGGACAAAAAATTAGGCTTTTTCCCGTCGCCTAACCTTGGAGATAAAGTTATAATGCTCCATGGCGTGTCTGTAGGTGAAGTTATTGCTCTTGAAAACCTTATAAAAAACATAAAAAAAACATTTCCTGAATATAAAATTGTTATTACAACAGGAACCAGAACCGGTCAAGAAATTGCTCATAAAAAATATGACAATATAGCTGACTTTATTACATATTTTCCATTCGACGTTCCTTTCTGTGTAAGAAAATTTTTAAATAGAATTAATCCAAGTGTAATAATGATAGCCGAAACTGAACTCTGGCCGACATTTGCATTCCACTGTAAACACAGAAATATACCTTTGTACGTAATAAACGGCAGAATTTCAGACTCTACATTTAAAGCATATAGATTTTTAAAACCATTCTTTAAACAGGTATTAAAAAATTACACCCAAATACTTACTCAAAGCAATGAAGACAGAGAAAAACTTATTAAAATAGGTGCTTCTGCGGAAAAAACTCTTGTCATGAAAAATCTTAAATTTGATATCAAAAAATCAGATGCAACAATTGATATAGGAAAAGGTGACAGCCGTATAATCATTGCAGGCAGCACTCATAAAGGTGAAGATGAAATTATTATTAAATCTTTTCGCATTTTAAAAAAACAATTTCCAGACATAAAATTATTACTTGCCCCAAGACATTTACATAGAGCAGCACATGCTGGTGAATTGGCTAGAGATACAAATTTACCTTACGGATTTCGTTCTGATAACGCAAAATTTACTGATTACGACATTATAATTTTAGATACAATGGGCGAACTTAGCAAAATGTATTCTATATGCGACTTTGCTTTTATAGGTGGAAGTTTCAATAAAACAGGCGGTCACAATCCTCTTGAAGCAATTGTTTATAACAAACCCGTTATATCAGGTCCTAATATACATAATTTTAGAGATATTTACTGGATTTTAACACGCTCTAGTTCCGGAAAAGTTGTGAAAACTCCTCAAGAATTAGTAAAATATATGCACAAACTTCTATCAAACAAAGAATTTTACAATCAAGCATGTGAAGATTGCAAAAATATTTTTAACGAGCAACAAGGTGCTCTTGAATTTGTAATTAATCATTTAAAAAATATTTTAAAATAATCGTTTTTTGTTGCATTCATTGATTTTCAAACAGTTTTATCTACACTGTTTGTATGATTTTTATTACAAAATGTAACGAAAAAGAAATAAATAATTAAAGATTTTAAACA
>JBKUMA010000054.1:0-8263 GCA_046955055.1 Candidatus Gastranaerophilaceae bacterium | reverse complement strand
AAATTTTCGCCCCCCCCCCGCAAGCATAGCTGCTTGACCCGCTACATTGTGCCAGTACTGCATTAACGCTATGATTCTTGTCATTTGGGTTTTGCATAAATGTGACGATGTTTGCAATTAATGATTTTTTCATACTTGATTCTCCTTGTACAGTTATATAAAATTTTAACATATTTTTAATATTTTTTCAATATTAAACCTGTAATTTTACTTGTAAAAAAATTATGCCCATGCGATAATTTTATTATTGAAAGGCTAGTCATGTCAAACATTTTAGTTTATGAACTTGAAAACAAAATATACATTAATTTAACCAACAGATGTACAAATGACTGCATATTTTGTCTGAGAAATGACAAAGATGACGTATGCGGAAAAACATTATGGCTTGATAACGAAAACTTTTCAGCCAAAGATGTTATAGCACAATTAGACAACTTTAAATTGTCTAATGAAATAGTATTTTGTGGATATGGCGAACCTCTTTTGAAACTTGAAATTCTAAAAGAGGTTTCTAAGTACATAAAAGAAAAATACCCCGATACTAAAATCAGAATTAACACAAACGGACACGCTAACTTTGTTTATAAAAGAAATATTGCACCTGAATTAAAAGGCTTGATTGATGAGATTTCTGTAAGCTTGAATGCTTCAACATCAACAGAATACGATGAACTTTCACAACCAAAAATAGAAAATGCATATGATGAAGTTAAAAAATTTATCAAATGCTGCTCAGAAGCAGGTATAAAAACAGTTACAAGTGTTGTAGAAGGTTATAAAGGCAGACATCTTGACCTTGATACCTGTGAAAAAATATCTACACAACTCGGTGCAAAATTCAGAGTGCGTGAATGGATACAAAACGGATATTAAGGAGTACAATGCGAGTTCAATCAGTTGAAAACCAACAAAATTTTAACGGTCGAGTTATAGTACTCGGTACAATTTCAGCAAATCAAAAAGCTCTGTTCAACCTTCACAAAGAGTCTTTAGAGCACATGATTTCATCTAAGCCTTATGATATTTTTGTAAAACAAAGCAAATCTAAAAAAACAATAACTTTATCGACTGATAAGGATTGTAAAACAGGATATATTGTACGCAAAAATAGACAAGATTTTGAAAAAGTAGCAAAATTTGCTATTGATAATAAAGATAGAACTCTTGAAATAGAACGCCGAGAAGCAGAAAGGCTTAAACTTCAAGAAAAAAGTATCTTACAAAAGAGTATAAAATTCTTGAAAGAATTATTTTAAATATATAGTTAATTTAACGACATAACAATAAAAAGAAAGGATGCTAAAAACATGAGCAATTTAGACAAAATCATGAAACCAAAATCAATAGCTGTTATCGGTGCATCAACTAAACCGAAAACTATTGGTTCTGAAATTATGCAAAGACTAAGAGATTACAAATTTAACGGTAATATCTACCCTGTTAACCCAAAAGGCGGTATGATTGAAGGCTTCCAAGCATATACTTCAATCCTTGAAGTTCCGGGGGAAGTTGATTTAGCAGTTATCGTTGTTAACGCTAAATTTGTATTAAACACAATTGACGATTGCCATAAAAAAGGAATTAAAGGCTTATGCATTATCACAGCAGGTTTTAAAGAAACAGGTGCTGAAGGTGCTGAAGTTGAAAAACAATTACTTGCAAAAGTAAGAGAATATGGAATGAGATGTGTTGGTCCTAACTGCTTAGGCGTATTAAACACTAACCCTGAAGTTTCTATGGATGCTACATTTGCAGAGTCTTTACCATTAAGAGGTGACATCGGTTTCGTATCACAATCAGGTGCATTAGGCGGCGGTATTTTGAACATTCTTAAAGACTTAAACCTTGGTTTTGCTCAATTCGTATCTATCGGTAACCAAGCAGATGTAAATGCAGAAACTATGCTTGAATACTGGGAAAATGATGACGATGTTAAACAAATTCTATTATATATGGAATCAATCCAAAACCCTGCTAACTTTAGAAAATTAGCATCAAGAATTACTAAGAAAAAACCTATCCTAGCTTTAAAAGCAGGACGTTCAGCAGCAGGTGCTTCAGCAGCATCATCTCACACAGGCTCATTAGCAGGTGCAGATAAAGCAGCAGCAGCATTGCTAAAACAATCAGGTGTTATCAGAGAATTCTCTTTGAAAAACTTATTTGCTAACGCAAAAGCATTCTCTAACTGCCCTATTCCAAAAGGCAACAGAGTAGCAATCATTACAAACTCAGGCGGTCCTGGTATCATGGCTACTGACGCTATCTGCGAAAGCGGTATGCAAATGGCAAAAATTCCTGAAGAATTGAAAGCTAAATTAAGAAGTTTTCTACCTTCATCAGCTTCTGTTAAAAACCCGATTGACATGATTGCATCAGCACCAATCGAACACTATACTCAAACATTGGAAACTGTAATTAAAGACGAAAACGTTGATATGATTATGGTTATATACTTACCTTTCTTAGGTTTGAAAGATATAGATGTTGCAAAAGCATTAATGGAAATCAAAGCTAAAAACCCTGAAAAACCAATCGTTGGTGTATTCTTAACAACAAGCAACTTCTTTACTGAAATTTCAAATATGGAAGTTAATATGCCATTCTACATGTATGCAGAAGAAGCAGCAGAAGCTTTATGCAGACTTGATCAACAACGTCAATGGATGTCAAAACCTGAAGGTAAAATTCCTTGCTACGATGTTGACAGAGCAAAAGTTGAAAGCATTATTAAAAAATCATTATCAGAAGGTCGTGCTCAATTAACAACATTGGAATCAATTGATGTACTTCAAGCATACGGCATTCGTGCTTGTAAATACGGCTTAGCTACAAACGAAGAAGAAGTTGTAACTTTAGGAAACTCAATTGGTTACCCTGTAGTTATGAAAATGACTTCAAAAACAACATCACACAAAACTGATGTAGGCGGTGTTGTAGTAAACATCAAATCAGAAGAACAATTGAGAAAAGAATACCAAGGACTATTATCAAGACTTGAAGCTAAAGGTCTTTTAGAAGGATTAGAAGGCGTAATCATTCAAGAAATGGTAAAAGGTTCAAGAGAAATGGTTTGCGGTATCGCAACAGACCCTCAATACGGTCCAATGATGATGT
This sequence comes from Candidatus Gastranaerophilaceae bacterium, assembly GCA_046955055.1. GTDB lineage: Bacteria > Cyanobacteriota > Vampirovibrionia > Gastranaerophilales > Gastranaerophilaceae > JBKUMA01. The sequence continues at coordinate 5,143 of JBKUMA010000054.1, read as the reverse complement.
TCGGTTTAGGCGGTGTATTCGTTGAAGTTATGAAAGACGTAACTTTCAGAATTGCTCCTTTAACAGATGAAGATGCAATGGAAATGATTAAATCAGTAAAAGCATACAAATTGTTAGAAGGTGCAAGAGGAACAAAACCTGCACAAATCGACCAAATCCAAGAAACATTATTGAGATTATCTCAATTAGTAAACGACTTCAAATTTATCGATGAGTTAGATATCAACCCATTGTTAATTTCAGAAGCTACAGGCGAAGGCATCGCAGTAGACGGTCGTATTAAAGTAAGATTAGAAGAAGCAAAAGAAGCTTTGAATTGCTCTTGCAGCGGTCAATGCTCACTTTGCCACTAATACTTTCAAAGAAATAAAAAAAAGACTGACTTAATTTAAGTCAGTCTTTTTTATTAAGAAGAATAGCCTGATAATCTGCTTTTAACTCGTCTAAATTTAGGATTACCTTGGTCATCAAAACCATTTAGGTTAATTCTCGCATCTTGCTGACGATTATTACGTTCTATGGCATCAAATATACCCGGGTAATCTCTTCCTGCCTGAGCCTTGGAACCCCATTCTGTAATTTCACCATCATGGGCGAAATGCGTTTGTGAAACCCAAGTATGATCATCACCAATTAAATTTATCATAGTAACACCGGTTCTAGGATCTGTAAATGAACCGTCTTGATTTTTCAAATATCCTTGGCTTTCGAGTTCAGCTGCTGAACCATAAGTATTATTTAAACTAGGAACCCAAACTGAACCTGTACATTTAGATAAATCAGCATCTTTAGCAGCTATCAAATTTTCTAAAATAGTTTTATTTACAGAGCACCCATCAGAAGCGTTAGAATTTTTAACAAGTTCTTTTACAACATCATTAACCTGTTCTGTCGTCATTTCTTTTTCAAGCTGATTAACGCTATCAGGCAACCCATATATTCCGCTTTCTTTACCCGTTCTAATGTCTTGCTCTGCCTGACTTTTCAAATCATTGATTTTATCAAGGTTTTCCTGCAAATCTTTAATTTTATTTTCGTATTCATCGCACTGAGTTAAAATACCTTGAGCACTTTCTAGTTCAGTATTTAATTTTTCATAATTATTCTTAGTAGTATCGAAATTCTCAAGAGATGTATCGTAACTATCTTGAGCCGCTTCTACTTGATTTTGATTTCTTTCACAGCTTTCGACAAGCTTAGCATGCTGCGAATCAGTTTTCTTAATTTCTGATAACTTTTCTTTCTTTTGAGTTTGTGCAGCAGATAACTCTTTTTCTGAAGCTTCAAGCTGAGATTCAGCCTTTTCCAATTCGCCTTTAGCTTTATCAAGTGCAGCCTGAGCTTTTTCTTTTGCGGTCAATGCTTTTTCACAGGCAGTTTTAGCAGCATTATAAGCCGGATTTGGTTTACCATCTTCCAAAGTTGGTTCTGTATTAGATAATGCACTTTGGGCACTTTCATATGCAGAAGACGCTGATTTGAATTCTCCCTCAGCAGTAGTAACCGAAGACTTACATTGAGAAACGGAAGTTTGACATTGAGATTTTGCACTTTCCTTTTCTTTCACATTATCACATATTCCGCTATATTCAGAATTCAAGCTTGAAAGCTGTTCATCAACTTTATCCCTTGCCTGCAAGGAAGAACTTAAATTACTTTTATTGTCACTTAAAGATTTTTCAGCATTTTCTTTTTCTGCAGAACAAGTCTGTATTCCTGCCTGCAAACTTGAAACATCAGCTTCGGCCTGATCTTTTTGACCGAGCAAGACACTATAATCAGCTTTTGCAGAATCCAAGTTTGAACTTGCAGTTGTAGCCATAGGATTTAATTTATTTTGTAATATTTCTTTTATTCCATCAATTTTATTATTAGCATTTAAATCCTTTGCAACTGAATTAACATTTTGTGCCATAGAGGCTCCATCATACGATTGAGCACCACTCACACCACTGGAAATACCTGACGGTGCAGATGCTTGAGCACTTGTATCTGCTTGTGTATATGTAGGTGAAGAATCTTTTTTATTATCAGTCTTATTATCTGACTTAATAAGTGAACCTAGCGTTTGATTTAGTAATCCCATAGCATCTGCCAGTTGTGCTGCAGAGAAATTATTCTGCACAGAGACAGCTTGAGGAGTAGCAGTCTGCTTAGCATATTTATTATCCTTAGTAATAATAATTGAACCATCTTTAGTCATAGACTTATCAACCACAACTGATTTATTAACAGGACTTTTTGATTGTCCTTTAAGATATGACTGAATAACTATACGACCTTTACCGGTCACTGAACCGAAATTGCCGCCCATTGCAAGCTCCTCTTCTTATGCTTTATATTTATATAAAGTCATCTGAAAAGGATGTAATTCAAGCATGTGACACCTCGCCTCGCATGCTATGCTATGCTATGCTATGAGGCATTATCGCAGATTATACCAGGATTTGAGGTGTATTTACAAAAATTTACAAACTTTATAAAACTTAATATTTTCTACCACAATGCAGTAGGCATAATTCTATCATAAACCCAAACATCAACTCCGTCATAAGTTAGACCAAAATCAGAAGCTAGCTTTCTGTCTATGCCGATTGCTCTAATCGGAATATTTAATTTTTGAGAAACCTCTTTTACTATATTATATCCCCTGATAACATCCTCTTTTGTAGTTTCATCACCAAAGTGAGTATTTGATATAAAACCGTCAAACTTTTTCCAAGGACGTTTTTCCAAACCTTCAGAGAAAGTAACATATTCTGTCAAATTTTCGACATCATGAGTTTCAAATTTTGAAGTATTAACAACTAGATAAATTCTTAAATCTTTTTCATTATCAATGCCTGCCAAAATATCAAGCATATCAAGACCTGAAGCACCATAACCGACATCAATAACCATATCACCTTTAGCACTCAAACAGTTTTGCTGGTAAGGAGTAATATAACTTCCAGCCTCTCCCAGACCAAAATATTCAAGCTGTGTAATAACATCAATACCCTCTTTTTCAAGTTCACCTGCAATAGGTCTTAAAGTATAAGCCGGTTCAACAGTGTCCAAATCAACCAGTGTAATTTGTTTATGCTGCTTAGCATACTGTCTAGCTCTGTTAATCGCTGTTTCTGATTTACCGCTTGCATAAGCTCCTGCGTATACTTCAACTGTTCGTGTCATATTATAATTTCCTCTTCTAATCTCTCAATACAACTATTTTACCGTAAACAAACTTCTATAACAAAAAATTGACTGAATTTGCTGTTAATGCTTTAATAATTATATGAATTACATATTTTATTTTTTAATAGTAATTTCAATAATAGCAGGGGCAGTGAACGGAAAACTTTCAGACGTTGTCAACTCAATCTTGACAGGTGCTGAACTTTCTGTGAAAGTCGCATTTTCTTTAATAGGTATAATGGCATTTTGGCTTGGAATGATGAAGATTGCGGAACAAAGCGGTCTTATATCTTTGATTGCAAAAATTATAAAACCGATTACTAAAAGATTATTTAATGAAATTCCAGAAAATTCACCTGCAATAGGCGATATAGCAATGGCATTTACAGCAAACGCCTTTGGGCTTTCAAATGCCGCTACTCCAATAGGAATTAAAGCAATGGAAGAATTGCAAAACCATAATATAGATAAAAAATCTGCATCAAATGCAATGTGTATGTTTTTAGCAATGAGTACAGCAGGCTTCCAGCTAATACCTGCCACAGTAATTGCAGTATTAATTAGCATAGGATACAAAAATCCAACTGAAATCATTGCACCTACACTTCTTGTAACAACAATAGCATTTGTAAGTGCAATAATAATAGCAAAACTTTTCCAGAAACTATGGAAACCTCAATCTCCTTCAGGAGGTAAAGAATAATGTTTCAATCAGCAATGAATATAATTTCTCTTTGGTCGCTCCCTGCAATTATTTTAATAATTCTTACAATGGGATTATTTAAAAAAGTACCTCTTTATGAAACATTTACTGACGGTGCTAAAGATGGATTTAAAGTAGCAGTGAATATTATACCGTACCTTGTTGCAATTATTGTTGCCATTTCAATGTTTAGAGCTTCTGGAATAATAGAAATGATAGCAGAAGCATTAAAGCCTTTTCTCGCATATTTTAAAGTTCCTGCAGATACCATACCAATTATGCTTGTTCGTTCACTATCAGGTTCAGCAGCACTTGGAGTGTTCTCAGATGTTGCCAATAACGCTGGTCCAGAGGCATATGCAACCAAACTTTCTGCCATAATGGTAGGTTCCAGTGAAACAACATTTTATGTATTGGCAGTTTACTTTGGAGCAGTCGGTATTTCAAAATTAAGATATGCATTGATAGTAGGACTTCTTGCCGACTTTATAGGCATTATAGCAGCAATAGCAGTTTGCAATTGGATGTTTTAATTTATGCAAGGAATATAACGTTTCCCATAAACATATGAATTTTCACTCCAGCTTTGAGTATAAGATTTAATATTTGATTTAACCACAGCTTTTAAAAGCACTGCATATCTTATATCAATAAAATTTATTTTATCTATTCGTTCGACAACATAATCCCGTATCCCGCAATTATGACAGAAGTTTCTCTCAGGAACTATCTCACCGTTTTTTATAATTCCAGGTAGCTTAACGCCGCAGCAGGCACATCTTACTAAATACCATTGATTTTCAACCAGCTCCCCGCAATCAGGACAGTACGCAAACTCAACATCCGGTCTTACCTTTGCATGCTCGCAATTCTTGTTAAATTTTAAAAAGTTCAATATAGCCATACTTATTCAATAATTATTTATACTAGAAAGTCAAAATTCTGATTGCAATATGAAAGTATTTTATTTTTAATGTTATATGCAAAAAGAGAAAATAGAAACAGTACAAGCCATAATTGCATTGCAGATAAAAAAATATCTAAAGGGTATTGCACCATCTAAAGTTGCAGCAGAATATGGAATCTCAACTTCTATTATGAGTAAACTTGTTAGAGGTTTAAAAAATCCACAATTCACAACAATATTACAAGTTTCAGAAGCACTTGGCATTAGTGCAACAGAATTTATGCATTCTGTAGAAAGCAATCTTCCTGAAGGGTTTAGTACGATAGAGGAATAAGATAAACTAAAATAATCATAGA
>JBKUMA010000053.1:0-8339 GCA_046955055.1 Candidatus Gastranaerophilaceae bacterium | reverse complement strand
CATCTAATACAAGTGGATTTTCAAAGTTGTTTTGAATGTAATCTTTTACATATTTAAAAATGTTTTCAGCACTTTTAGGATTAACCTGGAAAAAAGTATTTGCTCCAATTCTGAATGTTTTATCAAGAATTCTTTCTTTGATGAAATCTTTCCCGCATAAAAGTTCTGATTTATCACCTAATATAACATTTGTTTGTTTAGAGTTGAAATTCACACAAACACCTGAAACTTCATAGAAGTTATCAAAAATGCATTGTGCAAAATCTTTTAATCTCTCAAAAGTTTTGGTCGAATTAACAACAAGTACGACTAAATTTTTGCCTGTTGCAGCAGAAGTTCTTATTACAACATGACGTAAATCACCTGAATGCTTTTTTTCGTTGTAGCCGGAAATTCCGAAATCAAAAGCTTTATCCCTTATAAACTCAATTATATCATCGCAAATTTTAGGCTGAATAGGGCAGTGTTTAATGTTGACAATTTCGTGGCTTGCAGGCTTGTAATATCCGGCAAGAAGTCTTTTAGAAATTTTTGTTTCAGATATCGGGTACTGAATTTTATGTCTGTATTCTTTTATATCCGGGCTGGCGATTGGGTTAGGGATTTCAATATCAAGATTTCCAATAGTACGAATTGCATCTTCGACAATTTGTCTTTTTAATTCTAGCTGGTAATCATAATCTATAAATTGAAGTTGACAGGCTCCGCATACTTTCTGCATTGAACAGAATGGCTGAACACGATGTTCTGATGGAGTAATTACTTCTATAACTTTTGCGTTAGCGTAATTTTTATTAGCTTTTGTTATTCTGATTTTCACTTCATCACCCGGACAAGCATTTTCAACGAATATTACATATCCGTCAACTTTTGCAATTCCTGTACCCAGATTTGAGAGTTTTTCTATTTTTACTGTTAATTCATCTTGCTGTTTCATATTTTCCTGCCTTTCAGTCAGTATAGCATAAACAATTTAGCAAAAAATTTTATTTTTAAACTTAAAATTAATATGAAAATTTCTCCTGTATATTATAATCAAGTTATATATGCTCCTAGGTTATCAAATGAAAAAAAATCATTTAATAAATCGACTGAAAATTATCACCCAGAAACAAGCTTTACAGGCGGTAATGATAAATTTTTGCTTGTTCTAAATAAACTTAAAAGCAGTTTGTACAAAGTTGCAAAAAAAGATAGTACCCCATTGCAGTTAGTTGATATAAATTTTTTAAATAAAGATAAAAATATAAAAAAATCTTATCATATATATCAAATGACTATTCCTGGAGGTTCAAAGGGCATAAAATCATCGCCAAATGATTTAATATCATCTAATCATTTTTATCAATGTGCAGGAATTGGGATTGTTGACACAAAAAATAAAGAACAGTTTTTAGGTCATATATTTCATAAAACTTATATAGAGGATATTTCACAGCAGCTTTTAGAGGTATTTGACAAAAAGCTTTTTCAAACAGAAGGCAGATTGAACATATATATTTTGCCCGGAGAATCTAAATTAACAAAACACACAGTCAAGCATATTCTTAAAGCTTTGGAAATGATTAATCCTGATTTAGTTGATATGGTTAAATTTGTTCATTTCCCAAATAAAGAATATAATTTTATGGGAATGTACAACGGAAAGGTTTTTGCTACAAACGGTTTACGTACAAACATAGAAATAAATCCCGATAATATGTGTTATTTTAAAAATCCTGACGGTGTTGATATGAATTTTAAAGAATGGGTGCGATATCATGAAGATGATACGTTAAGTGAATTCCAAAAAATGAGGATTTATAAGGATTATAAAAAAGAAATAAAATAACAGACCTTAGAAGGTCTGTTATTTAGTTCTATTTAATATGTTTTTCAACCAGTTGGTCGAGCCTGCTATTTGCTTCTTCAGAAGTTAATCCTCCTAATATTTTTCTTCTGTTATTTGGGTCTAAGCAATCATATATAGCCCATGTTCCGTTTTGTTGTTTGATTTTTTGATATCTTGTATCAGCACCGTTAGGGCCTGCATCAGAGAATCCTTTTTTAATTCTTGCTAGAAGTTGTTCATCAGGCATTAGTGATACTTTTTTACCGCTATTAAGGGTTACTGTTTCTTCAAGAATACGGTGCCTTCTGTCGTTTTCAACTTCGCCCATTGCTCCGTTACCTAATCGTTTACGAAGATCTTTGAAGTCATCAGAATTCATTTTTAATGTTTTACCGTTTTCGTCTACATATAGTTGTGCATAATGATGAGGGCCGCCAAATTTTATTGTAGGAATTTTTCTGTTTCCGTCTGTTTCTTTTTCTTTTTCATAACAATAATTATTGTCTTCCTCTGTAACAGGAGTAGTTACTGTAGGTTTTGGCGGTTGAACTGTTTCAACAGGCTGAGTGGTTTCTTCTGCAGGAGGAGTGACAGGCTGTTGAGGTTTATTGTTTCTTGCCGCTAATTCTCTAACTCTTGATTTGCTGTCTTCTTCATCAAATACTTTTCTGATGCCTTTTGCAGCTTTTACAGCACCGGCAACACCGCCTAATGCAGCAGCTATACCAACGTTGCCAAGATTAAATTTAGCTTTGCCATGTGTAGTTCCTTCTGCAAGACCTGAATCAGTGTAATCTTTGGATCCGCTGTAGTTTACTTGTCCTTTGTAATCTACAGAGCCGGTTGTTTCCCAAGGAATGTCATTAATAACTTCTGTTTCAGTTCTTTTTAATAAAGTTCCGTTATCCCAAACCTCTGAAACAAAGTTGTTTACGCTCTGTACAGAACCGTTTGCCGTATAAGGTACAGAACCTGAAAATCCTGCAGTTCCTGAATATAATACAGAACCTGCTACGTTAACAACTTTTGCATAATCTTTGCTTACGCCGTGAGTTGTGCTTAAGAATTCAGAAACTGTTCCAACAGCTGCACCTATAGCGGCACCTGTTCCAAAGCCTTTTGCAATTTTGCCAGCTCTTTTCCATGCTGTAGCGTCGAATTCTGTTTCAATTCCGCCGGTTCTGAATGCATTTTTAGCAAGATTGCGTTCTTTTAATGTGGCAAGTACGTTTCCGTCTTTGTATACAACATTTCCGTCTTTATCCTTCACAATGTTGCCATTGTCATCTTTGACTGGAGTTCTGTATTTTAATTTATCAACGGCAGCTTTCTTTTCATTGATTGAGGCAAAGTAGTCTGCTTCACTTTCATTATTTACAACTCCGTTTTCATCGATGGAGTTTGCGTTGGAAAGCTCTAACATAGTTTGTTTATATTTGTTGCCGTCAAAATAGTATTTTTTGCCGTCTGCACCTGTAAAGTCACCTTTTCCGTCGGTTGCTTCAGTTGCAAACAAGTCAGGGGCTTCAGTTACAATTTCTTGCAAATCTTTGCTGAGATAATTATGGAATTTGCCGTCTTTTTCGTTAATAGAAGGATCTTTAGCCCAGTGAACTACTGTCTTTTCGAATTTTTCTTTAGCAACTTCATTATCGACTTGAGCTTTACCCATCATTTCGGCAAGTTTTTGTATGTCTTTATGTTTTTCTTCAACATAATTGTTATTGCTGCTTTTTAAATTTTCAACAGCTTTAGCTTTAAGTTTGGCTGCTTTTTCAGTATCTCCATCAGCTTCTGCTTTTGCAATTTTTTGAGCATATTCTATAGTTTCTCTTGTGGCAATATTTTTGCTCTTATCCATTACAGCATCTTTTGCCATTTGTTTAAATTTATCATTACCGATTGAAAAGTTATCAATTAAAGCTTTGCGTCTTGCAATTTCCAATAATTGATCGTCTCTCATGTCATGATGTTTTTTAATAATATTATCTTTTTTATGTTTTGTAAGCTCGTTATTATAATCATCTTTAGCTATATCAGGATTTTGTTTATAATATTCAAGTTTCTTTTTAACATTATTTTCATATGCTTCAATTTCGTCTTTAGAAGCATATTCTTGTAAATATTTTTGTTTAATTAAGACACCGCCATCTTCATTTTTAGCGAATTGTCTTAAACTTTCTTCAACAAGCTTTACGTCTTTGTAATAAATAGTATCAAGCAAATCATTTTCAGCTTTTTGTGGATCTTTAGTATATTTGTTTAACCATTCTTGCTGATATTGTTCAGTTTTTGCTTTTTGTAATGCTTTATTTTCAAGCATCGAAACTTGAGGTGTTTCAACCTTTTCAACTGGTGTTGGTGAAGATTCAACGGCTGTTCCTTTTACTTTATTATTAGCTGCAATAGAATCGTCACTGACAATTTTTACATAAGTTCCAGCTGAATTTTTTTTGATTAATCCTTGTTTCTCAAGAGCTTTAAGCTGTTCTGGATTAATTTTTGAAATGAGTTCTGATGAAAGAATTTCATTCGCACACATAATGATCCTTTCTTCAAGTTTTCACACTCTGTTTTTTGCATGAAAATTGATATGTTTCTATACTTCTCTATACCCTTATAAAAACATCAGGCTATATAAAATTGCACACCGAATAAAAAAAATATAATTTCTTAAAATTAAAATCCTTGTGCTGCAAGGGTTTAGGCTGTAAAAATTCAACTTTACAATTCTTAATATTGTATCTATTTAGTATATATAATATAAATATTAAGTATTGAAAAATAATTTAATTGTAAATCTTTCTTAATAAATAGTAAATTTTTCACCTCAAAAATACGTTATATATAATAAGTGTATAATGTGCAAACAGAGGATAAAGCATGAACAACTCAAAAAGAATCGGGAAAACAAAAGCAAACAAAGTGATAGCAGGATTTTTGGCATTTATGTTTTTAATGCACCAATCTTTATGTTATCAAGTTTTGGCTTCAACTATTACCAATGGTGATGGCACTCCTGTTGTACCGAGTGCTGATGGAAGTTATAACATCAGACCCGATGCAATAAATGGAGATGTTGGGTTTAAACATTTTAACGATTTAAACCTGTCTAAAGACCAAATATTGAACTTTATTTATCAATATTATCAACAGGAACATAAGATTGATGGCAATACGATTACGCATATTGATAAGTTTGGTGATATTAATACATTTATCAACCTTGTTAATAATGGTGTAAGAATTGACGGTATTGTTAATGCTTTAACAAAACTCGGCGGTGATATTAAATCCGGTGGTAATTTGATGTTTATCACACCTAACGGTATGGCAGTCGGTGCCAGTGGTGTTATAAATGTTGGCACTTTATCTGTTATTACTCCGACACAAGATTCTTATGATGCTTTAAGTAGACATTTAGACTTACCGCAATCTCCAAATTATGCTATTGAAAAAGCTACAGTAATTAACGGTGAAATTGATCCGGACAGTATTGTTTATGATAAAAATTGGATTAGTGCTGTTAATACAGATAAAACATTTAGTAGAGATTCACTTGTTATAGGTAATGAGTCTCAACATACTATTACTGTTGACGGTAAAGTTTTTGCCAGAGGTGATATTGGATTAGAAGGCGGAACTGTAGCTGTTGGCAATACAGGTATTTTAATCGCAGGTATTGGTGATGAAAATACAGTTATAAAGACAAATGATGCAGCAAATGAATTATTCAACAGCCTTGTTAAAGCTGATGCTTCAGCAAGCGGAAATGCTTTTTCAAATCAAAATGGCGAAATAGTTATTACATCAACAGTTGGAACTTCTATAGCTGATGGTGCAAGAGTAAGAAACCATGCAGATAATAGCAATATTACTATTACAAATGGCGGTACTGACGGCATAAATATTGCAGGTGAAGTTTTCAATAATAGCGGAAACCTGACAATTACTAATAATGGCGGTTTGCTTGCTTCTGCATCTACTGCTGAAATTACAAATAACGGTATAATGACAATTACTAATAACGGTACTGCCACAGGTATGTCATTAAATGGTAATATAACAAATACAGGCGATTTGAATATTACAAATAAAGCAGCAGGCGGATTGAATGTATTAGGAAACATTACTAATAATACAGGAATTACAACTGTTGTAAACACAAATGGCAAATTGCTTGTTGATGCTGGAGGAAACGTTGTTTCTAACGGTACTAATTTAAATATTTCTAACAGCGGTGAAGGCGGTTTATTAGTTGCAGGAAATGTAGTTAATAACTCTGGAGCTGCTGAAATAACAAATTCAAACGGTTTGTTAAGTGTTACTAACGGCGGCAAAGTTTATAATAAAGGAACAGGGTTAACAATCACTAATACAACAGGTTCAGGTTTAACTATTGCCGGAATTGTGGAAAACGCGGCTGGACAGGCTGTTATTGATAACCAAAATGGACAGTTGCTTGTTGATGCTACAGGTAATGTTGTAGGCAACGGTACAAGCTCTAAAATTACGATTAAAAATAGCGGCACAGGTTTAAAAATAGCCCAAGGCGGTGCTGTAAATAATATTAACGAACTTGAAATAACTAATACCGGCGTTGATGGTATTAACATTGCAGGCTCTGTAACTAATGTCGGTAATACATTAATTTCTAATACCGGTGCAGGTGGTTTGCTTGTTGACTCAACAGGAAGAGTTACAAACAATGGCAATAAATTGGCTATGAATAATACCGGTGCTGCAGGCATGAATATTAAAGGTCTTATTAAGACAACTGATAAGGGCTTGATTAATATAACAAACTCAAATTCAGATGTTGTAATCGGCGACAATACAGAAGGTAATGATAATTATATTACTTCTGACGGTAAAGTTACAATAAAAGTAAATGACGGTAATGTACGTAATTTCGGTGTTGCAAAAACATTAATTAAAACAACAAGCCTTGCAGATTTAAATATTGATGTTACTAACGGTGCTATTGGTGAAGAAGTAGGACCATGTGCAGGCGGTATTTGTACAGGTATCGGTACTGACGCAAGAAATTTGACAAAATCAGTAAATACTTCTATTGACGGTAATATTACTGCTTTAAGCTCTGGAACAGGTTCATTAATCAATCTTGCAAGTTTAAATAAAAATATGAATGTTAATCAAATTAAAGCTGACGGACGTGTAATCTTATTGGCAGATGATTCTGCTAACAAAGGTAAAACAGCTTACGATATTTTAAATAAAGGAACTGACAGCGTACCTAATGTTGAAGGTGCAGGCATATCTATTATCGCAAGCGGAAGTATCGGCGAAAGCGGAAAAGCTTTAACATTCAGACAAAACGGTGCAGGCACTATTTTCTACGGAGACGATGCAACTCAGCCTCACGTTATTACACCTGTTAACAAACCTGAATACGGCGTTGATATGTTAGCAATCAATGATATTAATGTTAAAGGTCTTGATGCAGAAGATGGAACAAAACTTGATACAAACATCTGTGCAATGATTTCAAGAACCGGTAGTATTAATGCAGAATTCTCAGGTGATACATATATCGGTGAGACAACAGCACAAAAAAGTATAAATATTACAACTCGTGGTAAAAATTTATATATCGACCATTTAGGTGAAGTGCCGAGTTACGAAACTGATTACTATGGTGAAAACGGCAATGTCGTTCCTGAAAGTGTTAAACTTACAGCTTTGGATTTAGGAAGCTACTTAGATGAAAACGAAGCTCCAGAATATGAACACGCTGCGGATTCTACAATCGTAGTTAAAAACGGTAAAATTAACGGTAAAGGTCAAGGAAGACCTGAACACGAACAAGATTTAACCCTAGTTGCAGACAATGCTTACGCCGGTGGTTACTACTTCAATATGGGTAAACACCGTGGAGAAGATGGCAAATCTACTGTAACAAAAGATGATACAACTAACGCTATTACTACTCCAGAAGGTGGAACTGTATCAATCAGAGGAAAAGCAGTTAGACCAGATGACGTTACAGCTATCGGCAGAGAAGAAAATGAACGTAATTACTATTACGGTGGCAGTTCACAAGGTAATAACGACGGTTATGACGGTGTAAAAGATCCTGACGGCAACTATATTGTTGATCCAAATGAAGACCAACAAGGTGGCAAAAATGACGACGATAACTTAGTTGTACCTGAAGATAAAAAGGATCCAGATCCAACCGATCCGACTGATCCGACTGATCCAACAGATCCAACCGATCCAACTGATCCAACCGATCCGACAGATCCAACCGATCCGACTGATCCAACAGATCCAACCGATCCAACTGATCCAACCGATCCAACCGATCCGACTGATCCAACAGATCCAACCGATCCAACCGATCCAACTGATCCAACCGATCCAACCGATCCGACTGATCCAACCGATCCAACCGATCCAACCGATCCAACTGATCCGACTGATCCGACAGATCCGACAGATCCAACTGATCCAACCGATCCAACCGATCCGACTGATCCAACTG
>JBKUMA010000052.1:0-8360 GCA_046955055.1 Candidatus Gastranaerophilaceae bacterium | reverse complement strand
CTATAAATGCTCCGTTTTTCAAAAGCTTATATATCCCCTGCGTATTAGGGTTAGTAATAAGCCCCGGTATACACATTAATTCTCGTCCCTGTTCAAGAGTTAAGTTAGAAGTTATCAAAGCTCCGCTTTTTAAAGAAGCTTCAGCAACCAGAGTTCCATAAGACAAGCCTGAAACAATTCTGTTCCTTTGAGGAAAACGGAATTTCAACGGCTCAAATGTCGGATAATATTCTGACACCACTGCTCCATTTCCGTCTTCAATTTTTTCATACAAGCTTTTATTTGCGGCCGGATAGGTATAATCAAATCCGCTTGCAATAACTCCAATTGTTTTCAAATTACTGTCCAAAGCCGCAACATGTGCAGTAGTATCAATTCCAGACGCCAAACCTGATACTATACATATATCAGTATTTTCCAATTCGCCAATAATTTTTGTCAAAGCTTCTTTTGCATAACTTGAAGCACGTCTGGAACCAACCACCGCAAGAGTTTTTTCCAAATTACAAGAAAATAAATCTCCTTTATAATACAAAACCACAGGCGGATTTGAAATGTGTTTTAACATTTCAGGATAACGCTCATCATCAAAAGTCAGATAATTTATATTCCGCTTAACGACTTCTTCAACAGCTTTTTCTACATCAACTTTATCTCTTGATTTAATAAAGTTTTCTGCCTTTTTAACACTCAAACCTTCTATTTGAGATAATTCATGTTTATTTGCTTTAAATGCCGTTTCAATATCGCCAAAATAGTTATACAATCTTTGAACAAATGTACTGTCTATAGACTCTATTGAAGAAAACGCTACCCAGTAGTTATTTTTATCCATTATCCTTTTTTTTCTTAATTCTTTCGATTAATTCTTTTACTTTTTCTTTCTCTTCTTGAGGAACATCCATTTCTATATAATCTTCAAAATATTCGATTGCATCATCATAATCTTCACGTGCCAAAAACAATATAGCAGCTTTTTTATAAGCAGGATGAAAATTTTCATTACGTGCAATTGATTTCAAATAATTTGAAAGAGCTTTATCTATTTCATTATTAGCTTCATAAGCCTGTCCCAAGTAATAATAGATTAGTGCATTATCCTCTTTGTACTCTAATACATTTTCAAAATTTTCTATTGCACAATCATAATTTCCGAGCTCAAAATGAACTTTCCCTAAGTCATAGTAAGCATCATAATTCTCAGGCTGTTTTTCCAATATATGTTCCAACTCATCAATAGCAAGATCCAGTCTTGCATCTTCCATATAAAATCTTGCAAGATAATGCCTTAAAACAAGGTTGTCAGGAATTTCATAAATCCCTTGAGAAAGAAGCTGAATGCCGCTGTCCATATCCTTGTTTCTATAATATATGTCTGAAAGATTTATATAAACTTGAGGAAGTTTTGGGTTTAATTCCTGTGCTCTTAAATAATTCTTTTCTGCCTTTTCATAATCACCAAGTTCCGCATAACACAACGCGATATTGTTATAAATCTCAGCATTATCTTTTTCAGTTTCCAAAACAGAACTGAACACATCTATAGCTTTTTGAAATTCTTTTTTATTATATAACTCTATAGCTTTATTAACTTTATCACTCATTTTAGATGACCCTTTTCAACTAACTATAACCCTAAGCCCATATTGGAATCATCATTATCACCTGAACCCACATTTTTAATTACTGTTCTAGTGTTACCGTCAGCGTGAAAATCTTTAGGCTTTAAAGTCATTTTAATCTTATCGGCAAAAATTGTCCTTACCCCTTGGGTTATACTTGAGCGTCCTGTAAAGTAAATATCATTCGGTTTGCCTGCTTTATTAGGATATACTGTAATTTTAGGTCCTACAGCATAATAATCCTGATACCAAACTCGGCAGTTGCCTGAAGCATTAAATATATTTTTATCTTGAATATATTCTTGACGGCTTGATTTTAAAACTAACTTATTTCCATCTTCCATTGTAGCATTAGATGTTGTGTTGCCAGTACCTACAAGAGTTTTTGTTACGGCATTATATTCAAATCTGTCTGCAAAAGATTCGTTATTGGTTTGCTTAATTCTAGCATTACCCAATAATTCGATATCTCTTAAATCACCATTCTTATCAGTTTTTATTTTAGCTTTATCAGAGAAAGTTTCTAATTCTTTATAAAGTATAGTAACAGCACCTGTAGCAGTCATCACACCTGTTTTAGTATCGTATTCCTGAACATCGGAGTTTACAACAACTATCGGAGTTTTACCGTCAAAAACTGTTGATTGAGTGTCACCTTCTGCTCTTACAACTTTTGTAATAAGAGATACTTTCAAAATATTTGCTTTAACTTCACGTTTTTTATTTTTCTTAACTTCAAAAGCATAAGGTTTGTCATAAAAAGTTGCCGTATCAAGCTGCTGATCTTCATTGACATTAACATCAGCCTTATCGCCAACGACTTTCAAATCATCTATTGAAACTTTAACGTCACCTTCAAATTTAAGTTTATTTTCAGCTTCACTATAACTTTGCGTTTTAGACTCAATAATCAAGTCTGAAGCTTGAGCTATCACACCTGCTGTAAGTAAACAAATTGTTAAAGCAATAAGTACCTTTTTCATTTTATCTCCCTAAGTTAATTAAATTATCTTTTTTCCCGGCATTTTTACCGTCGTCATATATTTTAGATACCGCATGACCGATAATCTTAAAATGTTCGTAATCAGGACTGATTTCAACTTTTTCGGCAGTTGCCAAAAATTCTTTATTACGTGTAATCCTAATATTGCCTTGAGAAGTAACAGGTTTGTCGTTACCGGACCATTCAAGTTTATCTGTTCTTAAAGCAATACCATCCTTTATCGCAACAAATGTATTTTCATAAAGAATAATCTGACCTTTTTTTTCATTATAAGTACCTTTTGTTGATTCAAAACTCATAGAGACTTGATTGTTATCGTCATAAAAGTTACCTACAACATTGTTAAGCATTGCGACTCCATTGTTGCTGTCATAGTTTCCGGTTTCGCCATAAATTTCCCAATATTTTTTTTCATCCTTTGTTTCGGTAAGGATTATACCATTAATCAAGGCTTCCTGCCTGTCTTTATCTACTGAAAGCTGGCTTCTGTTAAAATTGTGAGTGATTACGCCTGCGGAAACAAAAGCCCACAGCAAGAGACTGACTATTGCAATAAAGGCTCCTACATAGGCTTTTCTTTTTTTACTTAATTCTTTCCAGTTCCAGTTCATATATAAGATTTTAACACGAAAATAATATTAAAGAAAAATCTTTAACTTATATGAAATTTTGTTATTACCATGGATAGTCATCGCTTATTTTCCATCCATCTTGTGCAATAACAGCTGCACAGGCTGTCCCGACACCTCCGTGACCGCCTGTTACTGCTTCTTTATTACAGCCGCGATGTTGTGAAGGACTAAGCAGTATATTTCTATCAATACTTGAATGAGGTATACCGCTGCCGCCTACACCCCCGATATATAATCCTGAACTAAATTCACTTGTATAGGGCAAAGCTGAAGGATGAGAATGGTTTAATAAATAAAAAGCAAATATATCTTTTCCTAAAGTATTTTTACCTTTTTGACCGTCAATATCTACAGTGAAAACTACTAACTTCATACTGGTACTATCGCACATAACAATCATTCCGTTTGAAAGCACAAAGCTATATTCAATATTAGTAAATTTATCGCCTGTAATTTCGTAATAACCGTTAAAATATCTGCCGTCTTCCATTTTAGTATTTTCACAAACAGCACCATCACATTCTTTTACAACCTTCATATATGGAATAATATATTTTTTACAAAAATCTTTATACAAAAGTGAATAATCCCAGTTATCAATATCACCGTTTTCAGCAACCGAATTACTTACAGCCTGTGAAAGCAAAGAATAAGCAACTTTCAATTGTTCAACAGTTTTTTGCTTTTCGTATTTCATAATCAAATTTGGCAACGTCAATGCTGCCACAACACCAATAATGCCGAGCGTGATTAAAACCTCAGCCAATGTAAATGCTCTATTGCCATGGATAGTCATCTTTTATCTCCCAATCGTCAATCATAATTTTTGCTGCACAAGTCGTACCATTAGAACCAACTTTACAATTATTATTAATAGATTCTACAGACTCACCAATACCATCCAAATCAATTCGTCCGGTTTTTGTAGTTATTACAAAACGGAAAAAATCTTTTCCCATCTTATTAGGAGGCTTAAATCCATTAATATCAATCCAAATATATTGTTCATAATTAGTTGGGTCATCAACAAAAGGTACATCATATCCTATTAACACAAATGTTCCATCAGGAAGATAAAATGCTTGTCTTAAAATATCATCACTAGCGAATGCCACCTCAACACGCGAATTATCCAAATAAACCCAAGGAGAAGTAGAAGAATAACCACAACTTTGGGCTGTAGTACAAATCTTAATGTGTTTAAGGTAAGGCACCCAATATCTTTCCCAATAAGCATCTCTGCCTAATATAGAAGGAGGATCCCAATATATATACTTTTCATTTTCATTTTCAGCAGACAGTAATGCTTGATTTAGCACTGAATAAGTTTTTTTTATTCTTGATACTGTTTCTTGCTTACGATAACCTTCAACAATGGACGGAATAGTCATTGCTGCAACAACACCAATTATGCCAAGAGTGATTAATACTTCTGCTAAAGTAAATGCTGTTTTTCTGATGTAATATTTCATATCACCATCATAACAATTTTTCTCTGAATTACAAGAGGTCGAAAAACCTTGCAGGAGCTTTAAATTTTCGCCCCCCCCCCCGGTACTACGTACGTAGTCACATTGTGCCGATTCTGCATAAACGTTACGATTCATGTCATTTGTGTTTTGCATGAATGCTACAACAATGTCTTTTAATGATTTTTTCATACTTATGGCTCCTTTCTTATTCTAGATAAACATCTTCTAATAATTTTATTTCAAATTCACTGCCTGCAGGTATAGTAATATGTCCCCCTTTGGAAAACATTGCAAATACAGGAGAACCTATAATATTTACGCCATACACCACAACGCCTGCTACAACTGTAAACGGAGTTAATATAAATGTCCAAGGATTTTGTGAAAGTTTGGCAGTTCCACGCATAGATTTTCTGTAAAAATTTTGACCAAATTTTGTTGATTCTACAATGCCTTTTGCATATTTTCTCTCACCTTTTATATTATTAACAAATATTTTTTTGTGATTAGCCTTTGTTATTTTTGCATGAACTGAACGTGTTGCTCCTTTAAATACCATACTTTCAACCATAAGAACAATCAGACCGCCATTTCCTGTCGCTTGCGGCGGATGAGAGTCAGTTATAACAGCTTTAAAAACTGTACCCTCAGGAACTGTAACATATCTTTGCGTAACAGGCTTTAGAGTAACAAATGATAATCTTGCACCTTCTCTTGTTGTATCGGAAATCGAAGCAGAGGATTTCACCCTGAATTTTGTGCCTTTTTTAATTCTGATTGCTAAAGACTTATCAGTCTTCGGGTTGTATGAATTAGGCAGCTTTTTAACACCTATTTGAGGTTTAGAAGGCGGTACAATCGGTGCAGTTTTTGGAACTGCACTTGAAGTTGATGAAGGAACTGTTTTAGGAGCAGCCGGCAAAGTTTGCTTATTTGTGGATGGGTTAACTTTTGGCAAAGCAGGTAAAGCATCATTTTCCAGCTTAGAAGGATTGTAATGTTTTCTAATTTCTTCATCAACAGAAGTATCCAGCTCCAATGCAAAGACCGGAGCTGTAAATACTAATATTGATAAAATTAAACATAGAAATTTATTTAAGTAAGTCATTAATTGCTTTTGCCGCTTTTTTTCCTGCACCCATAGCATTAATTGCATTAGATTCACCAACAGGAGCAACGTCACCGCCTGCGTATACACAATCTAAAGAAGTATTTCTTTTTTCTTCGTCAACTGTTATATATCCGCGTCTGTCAGTAATAATTTCAAGACCTTCTGCAATTGCTGATTTTTGGATAATAGGGTTTGGTCCTGTACCCAAAGCAACAATAACTGTATCCAAATCCATTGTTTCGAATTTACCTGTAGAAACCGGTTTTCTTCTTCCTGACTCATCAGGTTCTCCAAGCTCCATCACTTCAAGTTCAACAGCTTTTACATAACCATCTTCCCCAATGATTTCTTTTGGAGCATATAAGAATTTGAATACAATACCTTCTTCTTTAGCATGTCTGATTTCTTCCAAACGAGCAGGAAGTTCTTTTTCAGTACGTCTGTATATAATATAAACTTCTTCAAAGCCTACACGCACAGCTGTTCTTGCAGCATCCATTGCAACGTTTCCACCACCGAATATCGCAGCTTTTTTACCAACTCTCAAAGGAGTAGGACTGTCAGGCTGACCGGCATGCATTAAGTTTACACGTGTTAAAAACTCATTTGCAGAGAAAACACCGTTTAAGTTTTCACCGGGAACGTTAAGCATTTTCGGTAGCCCCGCACCAGAACAAATAAATATTGCATCAAAACCGTCTTCTTTAAGCTGTTTTAATGTAATAGATTTACCAACAATAACATTTGTATGGAATTTTACACCCATAGCCTTTAAGTTTTCAATCTCTCTGTCAAGAACTACACGAGGAAGTCTGAAAGGAGGAATACCATATCTCAAAACGCCGCCGAGTTCATGCAATGCTTCAAACACTTCAACTTCATGACCTTCTTTTCTCAAATCGCAAGCAGCTGTCATGCCGGCACAACCGGAACCAACAACCGCAACTTTTTTACCTGAAGGTTTAATTTCAGGCATATCAGCTTTTGTATTATCACCGACATACCTTTCCAATGCACCGATAGCAACAGGAGAACCTTTAATCCCCAAAACACATTTGCCTTCGCATTGTCTTTCTTGAGGGCAAACTCTTCCGCACACTGAAGGAAGCATACTTGTTTCTCTTATTATTTCGCCTGCTTTATTTAAATCGCCGTCTTTAATCGCTTGGATAAATTCGGGAATTTTAATGTTAACGGGACAGCCTTGTACGCATCTCGGATTTTTACAATTTAAACATCTTGATGCCTCAAGTTTTACCTGTTCTTCTGTCAAATTACTCTCTACAGGCTCAAAGTTTGAACGTCTTTGAATTTTATCCTGTTCTTTAACATGTTGTCTTTCTACAGCCATTTTATATCCCCTTCTTATAATCTTACAGGTCATTATATTATAATTGTACTTTAAAAAAGCTATTGTGCAAGAATATATAATTATTTTAATATATTATTTTTGAGTTAACTCATATACATTATCAGCAAATTTATTAACAAAATCTTCGCACTCTGGAAGACATTTATATTTAGAAATATGCCACAAGTCATAATAATCATCTATAGGAATAAGCATTTCTTCGTAATGAATTTTATTGTTTAAAGTAATTTCAACAGGCAATGAAGCTGAATCATAAAGACGGATTACACTATATGCAAAATCTTTGCCATTTAGTTTCAACTTCAAAAATTCATATGTTTTATTTATGCTTTCGCAATCAATTTTAAATTCTTTATCAAAAATAACTGTAATAAAATATAACTTTTTATCTGTTTTGAACAAATTATTAAAATTAGCAATTCTCTTTTTATATCTATCTGTAAACTTACATTTTTCATTAGGAAGGAAATTGTCATGTGGATAATTTATACCAAACCTTGAATTAACCCACATTCCCTTAGTTTCTGAATATTCAACATCATCAAAAAAGTCACTGAAATTATTTTCCAAATAATGCAAGACAGTTTTTGATGAAATAAAACACAAATCAAAAGGATAGCTTAATTCTCCGTCTTTACGCTTTGGTTTCAAACCTGTGTTTGCAAGCATTTTTCTGGGGTAACAATTAGTGCCGACACTTATAAAAACATTTTTATAAGCAGGATTTATAAACCTTATACTGAACTTTAATCCGTTTTTTATCCCTAAAAAATTCTTTCCTATAGTTATATTGAGTCGAAAAGCTGCACCTTTTCCACGCTTAACTATTTCCACCAAACCTAATTTCATTAAATATCAACTCTCCGTAAAGTAATCATAATATATTACAATACAATACACTCTTTTGTAAACTAATAAATTGATAAATCCTTTAAAGCTTGCAAAGAATCTGTGCCCAATATAAAATTTTATTATGAATATAGAAGAAAAAAGCCTTACATCACTTGAATTTGATAAAATTACAGAAAAAATAGCAGACTTTGCGAAGATCGGCCAAAGTAAAGTTTTGTGTCTTAATGCAAAACCGCATAAAAATATTGATGAAATTAAAAAAGAATTGCAATATACCCGCGAAGCCAAATATATTC
>JBKUMA010000051.1:0-8372 GCA_046955055.1 Candidatus Gastranaerophilaceae bacterium | reverse complement strand
TCGACCCCTTGTAATTTTCATAAAAACTGTTATAATAGTGATATGATGTATCACAATAGAAAATCTGCATTTACTCTTTCAGAAGTATTAATTACTCTCGGTATCATTGGTGTTGTGGCAGCATTAACTATACCAAATGTAATTGCAAATTATCAAAAACATGCAGCTTCCACAGCAGTCAAAAAAATGTATTCGATGTTAAATCAGGCATTGAATTTGTCTAAACAAGAATATGGTATGGAGAGATTTCCAAAGATTGTTGGTCCTCAAGCTGCTAAGGTATTTATGGAACAATACCTAAATAAACATTTGAGTGTCTCAGGTGTTTGCAATTCGATATCTGAATGTTATGGTGACAAACAGATTTCATTCCTTAAAGGTGATGCAATATATTATGATATCAATTATTTTGTTGTCCTTAACAATGGCGGATATCTTGGCTGTACACAAAGTGGTAATGCAGGATTTCAGCTTTTTTATGACATAAACGGTGCAGGAAAACCAAATGTAATTGGCAAAGATATTTTTATGTATTACTATTTCCCAACTGATGTTTATTTAAGCAGAGGTGAATTAGTTGTTTCAATAGCCAGTTCTGACATAGCTTTTAAAGTCCCGAATGAAGATAGAATTTACGCAGGCGGATATTTTGGATATTTACCCGCTGAAGTTTTACCAAGAGAGCAACTTATAAATACAACCGGCGGTCACTATGGATGTAACAAACTGTCTTATGCTAGTTATACCGGCTCTTTATGTGCAGCATTAATCATGATTGATGGCAAAGTATCAAATGACTATCCATGGTAAAATTTTATTTTTTAATCGGAAGATATGATTGCGGATAGTTGTAATCTTCTTTAAACCCTAAATGTCTGTACATTTTTAGTGCCTGAAAATTATTGGTTTCTGTTGTGGTGTTAACTTCGGTAATAGGTTTTTTACCATTTTCAACCATTTCAATAAGCTTTTCAACAGATTCTTTCAAAAGATGTTTAGATAATCCTTTGCCCTGATGTTCTTTTTTGATTGCAACAATAGGAATGTTAGCTATTGAACCGCCTGTTACATTCATAAAACAAAATCCTACAGGCATGTTGTTACATAAAAGAACTGATGTTGCTTCCGGTAGAAATTCTGCATAAATATCTTTGACAATTTTGTTTATAATATCGTATGTGCCTTCAAGAGATTTAAATCTTGGGTCGAAAAGAGCGTCAGCACTGTCTTCAAATGACTCTTGAACTATTTCGACTGCATCATCAAAATATGTATCTGACCAAGGAACAAGTTTGTAACAAGGGTTTAAGTCTGAAAGCTGGGTAAGTTTAAGGATTTCTCTTGAATTAGTTCCTGCCATCATAAATCTTAGAACAGCAATTCCTACAAATTTAAAACCATATCTTGCAATTTCTCCGATAAGAGTTTTTTGAGACCCAAGCATCGGGTAGCAGACAATTTTTTCGCTTCTTTCAGTTTTAGTTAGTTCAAGAAACTTTTTAATCAAATAACTGCTTCTTTCAACCATATTTTCCATATTCAAAGAATGGATAATATTTAATTCAACTGCTTCAGAAATTGCGGTTGTATATACCAAAAATGCGACAGGAATGCTGCTTTCAAAAAGTACCAGACATTCAATAAGTTTTTTTTCTACAGCGTCAGCAAAATCTTCAAACCCTAAAGGTTCAAGTTCGAATTTGTATTCTTCTGTTGCTCGTGTTCTGAAATCATTGTAAACAGTTGCAAATCCTTTATAATCGTCTGTTGTAAGTAATCTTGCTTCAAAATTATTTTCGGTCATATCTTAATTCCTTGTTAAGTTGATTTAAAAAAGGGTACTTAATAACATCTTATATCATATGATGCATTTTTTCTTTTTTAGTTTCCATATAACGCTTATTATAAGGGTTAATGTCGGGTTCTATTTTAACAATATCATGAACAATGAGCCCGTAACCGTTCAAACCGATGATTTTTTTCGGATTGTTTGTAATGAGATTAAAGTTGTTAAATCCTAAATCGCGAATTATTTGTGCACCCATACCGTAATCCCTCAAATCGGCTTTAAACCCTAATGAAAGGTTAGCTTCTACAGTATCCTGTCCGCATTCTTGAAGGTGATATGCTTTAATTTTATTTATAATCCCAATTCCTCTGCCTTCATGACCTTTCATGTAGATAAGAGCACCTTTGCCGTAGTCGTTAATCATTTTCAAGGCACTGTGCAGTTGATAATTACAATCGCATTTTAAGCTGTGGAAAATGTCGCCTGTTAAACATTCGCTGTGAACACGTATAAGAGGAATTTTGTCAGAGCCGTCGTCTTTCACAAGAGCCACTGATTCTTGTCCTGTAATGTTGTTTACATATCCGTAGATTTCGAATTCTCCGAATTGTGTAGGAAGGTGTGCTTCTGCTTCACGTGTAACAATTTTTTCAGATTTTAATCTGTATGCAATTAAATCAGCAACGGAAATGAATTTAATACCATGTTTTTGTGCAAATTCAAAGAGTTCATCGCGTTTTGCCATATGTCCGTCTTTTCCCATAATTTCACACATAGGGCCGGCAGGAATATGACCGCATAATTTTGCCATATCAACGACAGCTTCTGTGTGTCCGGTGCGAGTAAGCACTCCGCCTTTTCTTGCCATACAAGGGAAGAGGTGTCCGGGACGTCTTAAATCTGAAGGAACAGCGTCAGGAGCAAGACAGACTTCAATTGTCTTTGCTCTGTCATAGGCTGAAATTCCTGTTGTAACACCGTATTTTTCTGCGGCATCAATACTTATTGTGAAAGCTGTTTTCATACTTTCGGTATTTTGTTCAACCATTTGAGGAAGTTCCATTTTTTCTGCAATTTCAGGTGAAATAGCCAGACATATTAAGCCTTTTGCGTTTTCTGCCATGAATTTTATTATTTCAGGAGTAACCATTTGACCGGAACAGATTAAATCGCCTTCGTTTTCTCTGTCCTCATCGTCAGCAACGATAATCATTTTACCGTTTTTGAAATCTTCCAATGCTTCTTCTATTGTATTAAATTTAAATTCACTCATTATATAAATCCATTCTCTTTCAAAAAGTTTTCATTTATTTTACTAACATTATTTTGCGTTGATAAAAATTTTTCAACATATCTTCCTAAAATATCTGTTTCAATATTAATCTTGTCTCCGACACGTAAGTCTTTAAGGTTTGTATTTTCGAGTGTGTGCGGGATAACAGCTATGCCGAACAAATTACCTTCGAGTTTAGAAACTGTTAAACTTACTCCGTTTACAGTTATTGAGCCTTTGTACACGATGTATTTGCTGTCCTGAACTTCAAATTCCATATCACCAAGGTATTTTCCAACGCAGTCAACATGACCCTGTACAATATGACCGCCCATCCTTGTTGCAGGTGTCAAAGCACGTTCAAGGTTTACTCTTTCGCCGGTTTTAAACCCTTTTGTTATTTTTAAAGTTTCACCACTTACATTTGCCGCAAAAGTATTGGAATCCATAGAAACAACTGTCTGGCAGCATCCGTCGATAGCGATGCTGTCGCCGATTTGTGTGCCTTCTAGTACTTTTGAGCATTCAACGACAAGTTTTTTGCCGTCAAAACTTTTTATTAATCCTATTTCTTCTACAATCCCTGTAAACATGGTTTTCATTTTACCATGAAAACACCTTAACGGGTAGTTGAATCGTAAATTTCATAAATTATATAATTGTAACTTATGGGGATTACTTTTGAAAAGCTGTTTAAAGCATATTTGGATTGCAGAAAGCATAAGAGAAGTACAATTAATGCTTTGATGTTTGAGTATGATTTGGAGAAGAATTTAACCGAACTTTATGATGACTTGATTTCAGGCAATTATAAAATAGGTAGAAGTATATGCTTTATAGTGCTTTATCCTAAACCAAGAGAAGTATGGGCAGCGGATTTCAGAGATCGAATAGTTCATCACCTTATTTATAACGAAATTAAAGACAGATTTTATGCAAGGTTTATTAAAGATACATACAGCTGTATTCCAGAACGCGGTACAACCAATGCTATGAAGACTATTGAAAGCCAGGCAAGGTCAATTACAGATAATTATCGGGAACAGGCATATTTTTTGAAAGCTGATTTAAAAAACTTTTTTGTCAGCATAGACAAGAAAATTTTGTTTGAAGAGATAAAAAGGTATGTGTCGGAAGAATGGATTATTAATTTAATCGAACAGGTAATTTTTCACAATCCAAAAGATTCAGTTTGTATTAAATCACCGCCATACAAGTTTGATTATCTTCCCGTATACAAAAGTTTATGGCATACACCATCAGATAAAGGGCTTCCTATCGGAAATTTGACGAGCCAGTTTTTCAGTAACGTGTATTTAAATGTTCTAGACCAGTATGTAAAACATCATCTTAAATGCAAGTATTACTGTCGTTACGTTGATGATTTTGTGATAATGCATAAAGACCCGCAATTCCTTAATTATGTTCATAAAGACTTAACTGTATTCCTTAAAAATCGTTTAAATCTTGAATTGCATCAACATAAAAAGTTAATAAATAGAATAGAAAAAGGCATTGATTTTGTCGGTTTTGTTGTAAAACCCCACAGGATTAATTTACGCCAAAAAACAATAAAAAGATTGTTCAAGCTTATTAGAGAGCAAAAGAGAAATGAACACTGGTTCTATAAGGAAGAACTAATAAAATTTACTTCAAGTGTTAACAGCTATCTGGGAATGCTTAGAAACGTGAACGGATACAATATGCGAAGGGAGGTGTGTTTACAATGTATAAATTTGTTTATAAAGTGTGATGAAGATTTCACTAAGATAACTGTTGCTTAGACGTATTGTATAAATACAATGCAAAATCGTCGTCTTCATTAATTTTGTTAATCAAGAGCCGTTTGATTTCCATAATGTTTTTTTCAGGCGGAAACAGGAACAGTTTGTAAGGTTCAATATTAAGCACATCGCAAATCACAGCAAGTGTTTCCGGAGCGGGGTAATTTTTACCGTTTTCGATAAAACTTACGCTTCTCGGGCTAATCCCGATTTTTTCGGCAAAATACTCCTGGGTAATACCTTGTTGGTTTCGAATTGATTTAATTTTTGAGCCTAGAAGTTTTTTTATCTGGTACATAATTTCCTTAGATAAATATTATCCTTAATATCCTTATAAAACTTAATGAGCTAGTAGGTAATAATTACTTGACAATATTATCTAACAAGTATTATAATTAATCCAAACGGGTAGTAAGGTTAGTAAATAAAAAGAAAAGGAAGGTATATGAAAAAAACAGCATTCATTTTAGCCGAGGGTGCTACGCACGTAGCCCCGTTAGACAATTATCGCGAAAACGCATTCACTCTAGCCGAGGTATTAATCACAATCGGCATCATCGGAATAGTCGCGGCGTTGACTTTGCCAACAATTATTAACGATACGAAGAACAAAGAGTATGCGGGAGCCCGCAAAAAGGTTCTAGCAACAATCGGCGAATCAAGTAAAATTTTGGCAGTCCAAGGTAATATTCGTTATGCTGAAAATGCGAAAGATTTCGTAGAAAACTATTTAAAAAAACAAGTACAAATTGCCAAAACCTGTGAAAATGATAATCTTCGTAACTGCGGCATAGAAACAGGAGAAAACAAAATAATTTCTTTGGCTGAAAAGAAAATGACCATGCCAACAAAGATAGGAGATTTGGCTACGGGTATATCGAGCGGTACTGTAACTGATGAAACTTCAACAAGTTATGGTTTCGTATTAAGCAACGGTTATAGTGTCAATTTATTCTACAATCCCAATTGTATGAGCGACAATAAAGATGCAAACCATTGGGGTCAAGACAGAGTTTGTGTAAATGCAATTTATGATATGAATGGTCTTGCACAACCCAATGAGGTAGGTAAAGACATAGGATTTGTAACAGTAATCTATCCTGATATTAAAGTACAAGCTGTAGCTCCGGAGGTTTATAAACAGAATGCCGCTGGTGCGACCTTTGATAAAGCTGCTGAAAGCTGCCAAGCCCAGGGTGAGGACTTATCAGTGCCCAACCGTGACGAACTCCTTTCCATGTATTACAACATGAACCTTCTAGGAATTACCGCAGGCTACTATTGGTCAGCCTCTGAGGCTACCGCAGAGTTGGGTTGGAGCCAGTATTTCGGCAATGGCTTTCGCGGCCGCAGCACTAAGTCCAATGGCGGCAGTGTGCGGTGTGTTCGGAGATAAGTTATTAAATAATTTAATCATTTAACGCGATTATTTATGACGTGGCAAAACCTCCTTAAACTTAATAATATCAACTGTTTACAAGATTTATTATACCATAAAACCTTGGAACACGCAAGTCTTAGGCGTACAAACCTACATGAAACTTAACAAATAAAGAGTTATAGGAGGAAAACATGGCTCAATATCAACACTTACCAATATATAAAACTACATATGATTTATTAGTTGACCTGATGAACACAACTAAAGATTTCCCCAGAGATTTTAAATATTCATTAGGTGAAAAAATCCAAAATCATATTATTGAACTTCTTGTATTGATTTATAAAGCAAACAGCACAAGGTGCAAAAAAGATTTTATTCAAGAAATATTAAGTGAAGTTCAATTCCTGGACTTATTTTTAAGAATTTCATATGACTTAAAAATTGTCCCGCAGGCAAAGTATTGTGTTTTTATAGAAAAAACCAATTCGATTGCCAAACAAGCTCAAGGATGGTTGAAATCATCCTCTGAAAAAGGGCCTGAGCCTGACTATGCCAAGGTGTAGCAGGGAGTGCTCTATTTATCTCGTCGACGGTGGTTGAAATAAATCAACCAAAGTTTTGTACAAAGTACAAAAACCGTTTGTTTTGAAAATTCGAAATAAGCGGCTGTAAATCCGTTGTTCTACCGCAGGCAACTATTGGTCAGCCTCTGAGGCTACCGCAGAGTTGGGTTGGAACCAGAATTTCAACAATGGCAATCGCAACCGCAACACTAAGTCCAATGGCAACAATGTGCGGTGTGTTCGGAGATAAATTTTAAAAAAAAGGGGGTAATCCCCCTTTTTTTTCTGTCTGAAATCGTTTGCAATAAAATTTTTTTCTTTTTATAATATCAATGTATTGTGACTTAACGAAGGAGAGAATATTATGTCAAGAAAACCAATTATTGCAGGAAACTGGAAAATGAACTTACTTCAAGCTCAAGCTAAAGAAGTATTTGAAGGAGTAAGAGATTTTTGTAAAGATTATACAGCTCAAGAATTACCTACAGTTGTAATCGCACCTACTTTTACTTCACTTTGTGCAGTAGAAACAGTTAAATGTGACTGCGGATGCGGCGGCAATAAAATTTCATTAGCAGGACAAAACTGCCACTGGGAAAAATCAGGTGCTTACACAGGCGACATCTCTGTAGAAATGTTGGCTGATGCTGGTTGTGATTATGTAATCATCGGTCACTCTGAAAGAAGACAATACTTCTCAGAAACTGACGAAATGATTAACAAAAAAGCTAAAGCTATTTTGGCAGGCGGTTTAATTCCTATTATTTGCTGCGGCGAAACATTAGAACAAAGAGAAGCTGGTGTTACTGATTCTCATATCGCTTCACAAATCAAAGCTGCATTAGAAGGAATTTCTTCTGAAGATGTTGCAAAATCAGTTATTGCTTACGAACCTATCTGGGCTATCGGTACCGGTAAAACTTGTGATTCTGATGAAGCAAACAGAGTAATCGCTATGATTAGAAGCGTTGTTAAAGAAGTTGCAGGTGCTGAAGCTGCTGATTCTATCAGAATTCTTTACGGTGGTTCAGTAAAACCTTCAACTATTGCAGAACAAATGTCAAAATCAGATATTGACGGTGCTTTAGTTGGCGGTGCTTCATTGAAAGCAGCTGATTTCAATGCTATTATTGAAAATACAATGAAAGTTGTATGTAAAGCATAAGCTTTAACAAAGAGTAAACTTAAAAAAGAGACCGAAAGGTCTCTTTTTGCATATTTCGCTAATAATTTTTTAAAAATTGACAATACACCGGCTTTTATTTTATAATTATTTATACTTCATGTAACTAAAGAAAGAGGATTAAAATGGCTCAACAATTTAATGCACAAAATATCAAAAAAAGACTTTCAGTTCTTGTATTTCTGAAAGGTTCAACAGCACCTTTGGTGTTATACGTTGAAAATCCAGAAGAGCTTTATGCCGAACTTATTCAAGCTATTAAAAGTTCTGCTGCTATGCTTATTGAAAGAGAAACTCAAGGACCGTTGAAAAAAGTTGCATTTATTTCTAACCAAATTGCATCTGTAGCCATTCAAGAAGAACAATATGTATAAAATTAACTTAGATGAATTAGAA